>JAFAVZ010000329.1 GCA_019242175.1 Acidobacteriota bacterium | reverse complement strand
GAGCGTCAGGGCTCCGTCTTCTTCCGTCACCAGGAAGTCGTAACGCTCCCCGTCGAACGTCAGGGTGCGGTCTTGCTCGGTGGTGTGGATCGTGCGCACCGACCCGCTGACGACGCCGGGCAGATCGCGCAACAGCACATAGCCGTTGGGAACCGTGGGCATGCTGACTCGCACGCCGGTCTCCTGCTTCTCTTCGTCGTAGATGTCGCGGAACCGTTCGACGCGCACGCGGGCCGGCACGACGCTGCACGAGTCGCCCGTGCAGGCCAGCGCCAGCCACTCCTCGCCGTCGCGGATCGCGACCTCTTTCTCGTGGAAATCGCCGGAGTAGACGATCGAGCCGGCCGACACCGGGAACGACAGATAAAGCGCGAAAAGAAAAACGAGTCGATGCCGTCTCATGAGAGACAGCATCGACTCGGATTGTGGCGCCGGTGAGGCGAGATCAGATCAATTCGATGATCATCGCGCCTGCTTCTCCGCCGCCGATGCAGATCGCCGCGAGGCCGCGCTTCAAGCCGCGATCCTTCAGAGCATGCATCAGCGTGACGATGATGCGCGCGCCGCTCGCGCCGATGGGATGGCCGAGGGCGACGGCGCCGCCGTTGACGTTGAGCTTGTCGTGGGGGATCTTCGCGTCTTCCATCGCCGCGAGCGCGACGGCGGCGAACGCCTCGTTGATCTCGAAGAGGTCGATGTCGTCGACCGTGAGATTCGCGCGCTTCAGCACGATGTCGATCGCCTTCGCCGGCGCGGTGGTGAACCACTCCGGCTCATGCGCCGCCGTGGCCTGCGCCACGATGCGCGCCATCGGCTTCAGACCGTTCGCTTCCGCGTATTCGGCGGACGTCACGACGAGCGCCGCGGCGCCGTCGTTGATCTTCGAAGCGTTCGCGGCCGTGACCGTGCCGCCCTCTTTCTGGAACGCCGGCTTCAGCGTCGACATCTTGTCTAGGGGCGCGGTGAACGGCTCTTCGTCATCGATGATCACCGACGAGCCCTTCTTCGACGGCACCTCGACGACGGCGATCTCCTTGCGGAACTTGCCGTTCTTCACCGCGTCCTGCGCGCGGCGGTAGGACTCGCGCGAGAAGTCGTCCTGCTGTTCGCGCGTGAAGTGGTACTTTGCGACGCACGTCTCGGCGCAGTTGCCCATGTGCTTGTCGCCGTACGGGTCCCACAGGCCGTCGTTGATCATGGTGTCGACCATCTTGCCCGGGCCCATGCGGTAGCCGGTGCGCGCCTGGGGCAGCGCGTAAGGCGCGTTCGACATCGACTCCATGCCGCCCGCGACGGCCACTTCGTACTCGCCGCAGCGGATGTCGTTCGCGGCGTACATCAGGGCCTTCATGCCCGACCCGCAGACCTTGTTGATGGTGACCGCCCCGGCTTCGACCGGGATGCCGGCGCCGATGCCGGCCTGGCGCGCGGGCGCCTGCCCGACGCCGGCCTGCAGGACGTTGCCCATGATCACCTGCTGGACCTTGTCCGGCGAGACGCCGGAGCTCTCCAGCGCGCACTTGATGGCGATGGAGCCGAGCTTGGGGGCAGTGAGAGACGAGAGCGTTCCGAGGAACGAGCCGATCGGCGTGCGGGCGCCGCCGAGAATGACGATTTCTTTCATGAAAGCTCCAGATTGTCGGTGGATTCAGTCATCGGTCAGCCACCGACAACCACGAACGGCAACTGATATCATCCCGCCACAGTTTTTCATAGGAGCTCACCTGAATGTCCGTCACTCCCATCATCGATCGCCGCATCCACGTCCAGCCGGCCGAGGTGCATAACGTCTTGTCCCGGCACATGTTGGCCGACGGATACGACATCGTCATGGACCTCCAGAAGTCGCGAGGGTCGTGGGTCTTCGACGCCCGCCGGGGTCGCGCGGTGCTCGATTTCTTCACCAATTTCGCCTCCTGTCCCATCGGCTACAACCATCCCCGCCTCGACAACCCGGAGTTCCGGGACAAGATCGCCAACGCCGCGATCAACAAGCCGGCAAACTCCGACATCTACACGACCTACATGGCCGAGTTCGTCGAGACGTTCGCCCGCCTCGCGGTCCCGGCGACGCTCAACAAGCACCTGTTCTTCATCGAAGGCGGAGCGCTCGCCATCGAGAATGCCCTGAAGACGGCGTTCGACTGGAAGATTCGCAAGAACTTCGCGAAGGGCTACAAGGAAGAGAAGGGCACGCAGATCATGCATCTGCGCGAGGCCTTCCACGGCCGCAGCGGCTACACGCTGTCGCTCACGAACACCGCCGACCCGCGCAAGACGCAGTACTTCCCGAAGTTCGACTGGCCGCGCATCGACAATCCGAAGCTGAAGTTCCCGCTGACACCCGAGAACGAGGCGGACGCGGCCCAGCGTGAAGAAGCGACGCTCGCCCAGGCGAAGCAGTTTCTCGCCGAACGGAAGGACGACATCGCGGCGTTCATCATGGAGCCGATCCAGGGCGAAGGCGGCGACAACCACTTCCGCCCCGAGTTCTTCCGCGCGCTGCGCCAGCTGTGCGATGAGAACGAGATGCTGCTCATCTTCGACGAGGTGCAGTCCGGCGTCGGCATCAGCGGCAAGATGTGGTCGTTCCAGAACTACGGCGTCGAGCCCGATCTCTTCTGCTTCGGTAAGAAAACGCAGGTGTGCGGCTTCGCCTCGAACGATCGCATCTACGACATCGACGAGAACGTCTTCACCGTCTCCTCGCGCATCAACTCGACCTGGGGCGGGAACCTCGTGGACATGGTCCGCTCCCAGCGCTACTTCGAGATCATCGACGAGGAGAAGCTCGTCGAGAACGCCGCCACCGTCGGCAAGTTCTTCATCGGAGAGCTGGAGCGCTTCGCGACCGAGTTCCCGAATCTCGTCTCGAACGTCCGCGGCCGCGGGCTCATGGCCGCGTTCGACCTGCCGAGCGGCGAGCAGCGCGACGCCGCGCTGAACGGGTTCATGGCCAATGACGTGATGGTGCTCGCCTCCGGCCACCAGTCGGTCCGTTTCCGTCCCGCCCTCAACCTGACGATGGAAGAGGCGACGGAAGGACTGCGGCGGATGGAGCGCGCGCTGCAGCAGATGTAGGTTCATGCCGGCGCGACTCACCCGCAGCGACTGGACCCTCATCGCGGTCTGCGTCGCCGTCGCCGCCGGCTCGATCTTCATCGTCTCGAACTGGTTCTCGGCCGCCTTCCCCGAGGCGGCCATAGAATTTCGCTACGACCGCGGCACCTCGCGGCCAATCGCGGAGCGCGTGCTCACCGCGCAGCATCTCGACGCCGCGCCGATGAAGCACACGGCCACGTTCGACGACGACGACACCGCCAAGATTTTCCTGGAGCGCTCCCTCGGGCTGGCCAACGCCAACGTGGTGATGAAGCGCGACGTGCACGTCTGGTACTGGCGGCATCGCTGGTTCCGGCCGCTGCAGGAAGAAGAGTTCCACGTCGACGTCGCGCCGACCGGCGAGATCGTCGCCTTCAGCGATCGCATCCCCGAGGATCGTGCGCTGCCCGCGGTCGACGGCATGCGCGCGCGGGCGATCGCTGAAGCGTTTCTCGCAGGCGCCGGCGTCAAGGTCGGCGACCTGCAGCTCGATACGCAGAGCGAGCGAGCGCTGCCGCGGCGCACGCAACGCATTTTCGTCTGGGAGTCGAAGAGCATTCGCCCCGCCGGCGCGCCCTATCGCTACAACGTCACCATCGACGGCGACCGCGTCAGCGAATACTCGCAGCGGCTGAAGGTCCCCGATCAATGGCAGCGCGAATATCGCGAGCTGCGCTCGAAGAACTTCCTGGCCGGCAAGATCGACGCGATCTTCATGGGCCTGACGATGGTGGCCATCATCGTCATCTTCATCATTCGCCTCCGCCAGGGCACGCTGCCACTGAGAATGCTCCTCGGCGTCGGCGTGGTGACGTTCGTCCTCGTCACCGGCTCAGCGCTCAACAACTATCCGCTCTCGCTGGCCGGCTACGACACCAACAGCTCCTTCGCCGCGCACGTGACGACCTTCCTCTTTGGCGCAGCCATGCAGGGCATCGGCCTGGCCATGGCTCTCATCGTCATGGTCGGCGCCGGCGAGGTGATGTACCGCGAGCGCCTGCCGAACCAGCTCGCGCTGCCCCGGCTGTGGGCCCGCCGCGCCCTCACTTCCCGCCGCGTCTTCCGCTCCTTTATCCTCGGATACACGCTGGTGGCCTTCTTCCTCGCCTACCAAGTGGCGTTTTATCTGATCGCCGAGCGCTTCGGCGCCTGGTCGCCGGCCGAGGTGCCTTACGACGACATGCTGAAGACGGCCTTCCCGTTCGTGGCCGTGCTCTTCGCCGGCTTCTATCCGGCCATGAGCGAAGAGCTGATGTCGCGCGCGTTCTCGATTCCGCTGCTGGAGAGGCTGCTGCGCTCGCGCCTCGCGGCCGTCGTCGTGGCCGCGTTCATCTGGGGCTTCGGGCATTCGATGTACGCGAACCAGCCCTTCTACATCCGCGGCGTGGAAGTGGGGATGGCCGGCATCATCATCGGCCTCCTCTTTTATCGCTTCGGCCTGCTGCCACTTTTGATCTGGCACTACACGGTCGACGCGCTCTACACCGCGCTGCTCCTATTGCGATCGGGCAACCGCTACTACGTCGCTTCGGGCGCGCTGGCCAGTCTTCTTTTCGCCGTGCCGATGGTGCTCTCCATCGTGCTCTACATCCGCAACCGCGGCTTTCTCGATGATGAAGCGCTGTCGAACGCCACGATGCCGGTGCCGCCGTTGCCGCCGCTGCCGCCGGAGACCGCGCCCGCTCCGCTGCCGACCGCGCCTGCGATCACGCGGGCACGTGCGGTCGCGTGCGTGCTTGCAATCGCGGTCGCCATCGGGCTGCTCGCCATGCGCTCGTCATCGCCGCGTGATGCGGTCGACTATCGCGTGTCGCGCGCCGAGGCGAAGCGCGTTGCGCAACAGCAGGTGCCACATCGCGACATGCACGTGCTCGCCCTCCCCTACGACGGCTTCCGCAACTGGGAGCCGGAGTCGCCTCGGGAAGAAGGGGGCTCGCCCGACGGCTTCGACGGCGTCGCCGCAACCTACCTCGTGCATCACGGGCTGGGAGTCGACGGCCTGGTCGACGCCTTCCGCCACAAGGTGCGCGCGCCGATCTGGAACGTCCGCTTCTTCACGCCGATGCAGAAAGAGGAGTACTTCGTCGACGTCGATCCGCGCACGGCCGAGGTCACCGGCTACCACCGCTATCAGAGCGAGACGGTGGCGGGTCCGCGGCTGGAGCAACCTGCGGCGCAGGCCATTGCCACGACTGCGTTCACGCGTTTCGGCGCCGATCCGCGCACGTTCGACTTGAAAGAGGCGCTCAGCTTCCAGCAGCCAAATCGGCGCGATTGGCTGTTTCATTTTCAGGAGCGGCGGCCGCTCGCCGCGGAAGGATTCCGGCGTGCCTCGATCCGCGTGCAGGGCGCGGAGGTCACGCAGTTCGCCAGCACGATCCACATCCCCGAGGCGTCGTATCGCGAGGCGTCGGCCCGAACGGTGATCAACACTCTCTATGTCATCCTCTGGGTCGCTGGTCTGCTCACGCTGCTGACGCTCATCGTGGCCGGTCTGGTCATCGCCACGCGCAAGGGTGACTTTCCGTGGCAGCGCGCCGTGCGCTGGACCGCTCTCCTGGCGATCTTCCCGATCATCGGCACGCTCACCGATCTCGAGCCGACGCTCTTTTCTTACTCCACGTCGGTGCAGTGGGAGACGTTCCTGGCCGGCGCCATCATCGACGTGCTGAAGAACATCGGCGTCGAGCTCGCAGCCATCTTCCTGGCGGTCGTCGGCATCGGCGCCGCGGTTCCATTCGCGCCGCGGCTCGTGACCGATGAAGGACGGCGGCGTTTCGGACGCGCGGCCGTCGTCTCATCGCTCACCGCGCTCGCCATCATGGGCGCGGCCATCGCGGCCCGCGATCTCATCACTCATCAGTTTCCGTCGCTCATGTCGGTCGACGGACTCGGCATCCCGTCGTCGGTGGCCATTCCACTTCCCGCACTGTCCGCGGCCGGAGACGCCATCGTGCGAGCGCTCCTCGTCGCAGCCGCCGCGGCGTTGATGGCCGTGACTCTGCGCCCGCTGCGCGTGCGCGGCTGGCTGATCATCGCCGCAGCGGTGTTCTGCGTCATGCTCGATTCGGGAGCGACCCCGCGGGAGACGCCGATGATGTTGCTGACGGCCCTCGGCGCCGCCGTGCTGGCATTCGTGGTGGGACGACACGTACTCGGTCGCAACTACCTGGCCTGGCCGTTGACGGCGCTACTGGGGTTGCTCCTCGTCAACGGGGCGTTCCTCCTGCGCAACCATCGCTTCGACCTGCAGGCGAACGGCGTCGCGGAGCTCGTCCTCGCCGCGGGGATCATCGTGTGGCTCGGAAGTCGCGGGGAGACAGAGGCCGAAGTCTGATGCCGGAATCCTTCCGCACGCGCCGGCTACGGTGGATGTTCGACTTCTTTCCCGCTTATCGCGGCACCGGCGCGCGCATCACTTACATCGCCAGCGATCTTTCCGAGGTGCGGGTGAAGCTGCCGCTGTCGTGGCGGACCCGCAACTACGTCGGCACGATCTTCGGCGGAAGCATGTACGGCGCCGTCGATCCGATCTATATGATCATGCTCATCCAACGGCTCGGACGCGGCTACATCGTCTGGGACAAGAGCGCCTCGATCCGTTTCCGCAAGCCCGGTAAGCGGACGCTCTTCGCCACGTTCGTCATCAGCGACGCCGAGTTGGACGAGATCCGCGCCGCGGCGGAATCGGGGCAGTCGCTCGACCGCGTCTATCACGTCGATCTCGTCGACGCCGAGGGCATCGTGCACGCTTCGATCGAAAAGACGATCTACATCCGAAAGAAAGAGTGACGGCTCACCGCCTCGCCCACTCGCTTTACTATTGCGTGCGATGAACCTCGGCATCGCTCCCTACAGCTGGCACGACCTTCACAACCCTCACCGACTTCGCGACCTCGCCGGCACGTTCGACCGATTCGTCGAGCGCAACGACGCGTCGCTCTATGCGCGCTTCGATGCGTATCGCTCGGCGATGCAAAGCGGGACGGCGCATGGGGGGCTCTCCACGCCCGACGAGGCGGCGCTCCTCATCGCCGTTGCCACGGAGGTGGGAAGTTTTC
>JAFAVZ010000315.1 GCA_019242175.1 Acidobacteriota bacterium | reverse complement strand
TATACGTCTCCTTTCATGCACCCAGCAAGCTTGTCTCACTCGATGAACGCCAAGTCGTCGAGCTGCTTCGTTCCCTTCCCGGCGAATGGCCGATCGTCGTTCATCCCGACCTGATCCACGATCCTCAAGTCTGGAAATCGCTCGAATCAAGACTCTGCCTAGAGAACATGGACCTGCGGAAACGTACGGGCAGAACCGTCGCGGAAATGCAGCAGGTATTCAAGGCCCTTCCCGACGCCGGCTTCTGTCTCGATCTCGGGCACGCGCGCCAAATCGATCCGACGATGGGAATCGCCATCGAAATGCTGCGGATCTTCGGCGACCGGCTGCGCCAGCTGCACGTCAGCGAAGTCGGTACGTTCGGCGAGCACCGCCAGCGCATCGGCTTCCTCGCGCAGATGGCGTTCCAGCGCGTCGCGCGTTACGTTCCGGCCGATGTTCCGTTGATCCTCGAATCGCTCGTCGCCGAGAGCGACATGCAGCGCGAGCTCGACACCGTCCGCACGTTGTTCGCCGCCTAGCCCAGCCGCCCTACCCCCGCCCCCAGCGCCCGCGCCTCCTCCATCACGCCGTCCAGCTTCGACGCGAAGCGCGTCACTTTGTCGGACTCGGCGTCGTAGAACCGTTGGTAGGGCTCGAACGCGCCGATGATGTTGCGCACGATGCGGTCGATCTCCACCTTCGACTCGCGGGCGAGCGCCTCGCGCAGCTGCGTCCGCAGCTCCTCGATGCGGGCCTGGAACTCGGCCTTCGAGCGGCTGCGTTTGTAGGGCAGGATGAGGAAGCTGGTCACGAGCAGCATCGTCGCGGCGGTCAGGCCGGTCACGTCGAGCGCGATGCTGCTCACGGCGGACGTGAACAGATAGCCGAGCCCCAGAGCGCCGGCGCCGAGGCCGAAGGAGTGAAAGACGCCGCGCATGGCGGTGTCGATGATGCGGCGGCTCTCGATCGTCACGTCGTACGCGGCGAGGCGTTGCTCGGCCTGCATGCGCATCCGCGAGTAGACCTCCTCACGGTTGTACGCGAACTCGCGGCCCACACGGCCCACGACTTCAGGATTCCGAGCCTCGGCATCGGCGCGGCGATGGAACGCCTCGACCGTGACGTTCCAGAGCTTCATGTTCTCCTTCACCAGCCAGTCGACCGACTCCTGAATCGTCGCGTCGATGCTCCCCTTCCAGCCCTGAAAGACCTGGCGCTCGAACTCCTCGCGGAAACGCAACGCATCGCGCAGGATCATGAGGTGCTGGATGCGCACGTAGCGATCGAGGAAGTCGATGCCGCGCCGTTCGAGATCCATCATCAGGTTGTCGATGCGGACCACGAACTGCTGGAAGTTGCCTTCGATGTCTTCCCGGGCGCGCGTGAGCTGGTCGGTCATCGACTCGATGCGCGTGCGGTCGTCGGCCAGCATCGCGCGCCGCGACTCGATCACCGCGAACTGCTTGCGCGCGATGCCTTCGATCGTGTCGAGCGGCGCCTGCAGCTTGAGCCGCACGCGCTCCTTCTCGGACAACACGCGGAAGATGTAGTCCTCCAGCGCCTCGAAACGCTCGCGCGTCTTCGTCGACACCGGAAAGATCGCCGGCTCGAAGCCGAAGATCGTGCGCGTGTTCGAGCGGAGATAGTCGAGCACCTGCGCGAGCTCCTCCTCCGACTTCGTGTCGATCTTGTTCAGCACGAAGACGACCTTCTTGCCCCACTCGCGGATGTACTCCAGGAACTTGCGCTCCGACTCCGACAGCGGGCGGTCGATCGACGTCACGAACAGCACGAGATCCGCGCGAGGCACGAAATCCTCGGTGATCTCCTGATGCCTTTGCACGATCGAGTTCGTTCCGGGCGTGTCGACGAGCGTGATGTTGCGCAGGAACTCGATCGGATAGAACTGCTCGAGCACGAAGTCGGAGATCGTCTTCTGCGTCTGCTGCTCGCCGAAGCGCAGGATCGAGATCCGGTCATCGACCGGGATCGGTCCCTCGGTCCGCAGCTTCACGCCGAAGAGCGTGTTGATGAGCGACGACTTGCCGGCGTTGAACTCGCCGACGATGACGATCGTGAAAAGGTCTTCGAGCGTCTCGAGCAGCTCATCGACGCGGCGCCGGTCGTCGGCTTCCTCGCGCTCCAGCGTCTCGCGCAATTCGACGAGCAAGCGCTGCTCGCGGCGGACGAGCGCCTGGATGTCGGCGTCGAGAACGGTGTCGAAGATGCTCGGCATCGCACAAATCCTACCGCGGCACGCGCACGACCAGCGACTGGGGCACGGTCGTGATCATCAGCGGCGTGCGCATCGTCGTCACTTCGCCGTCGATGCCGAGGTGGAGGTGATCGCGGGAGGTTTGGACTTTCATGCTCGTGGTGCGGAACGAGCGGAAGCCGGGCGCCTCGCGTACGCGGCCGCGAAGGTACTGCGCGGCGAAGCGCATCAAATCCAGACGACGCAGCTTCGGCAGCCAGTAAACGGAGAGCCGCCCTTCGCTCAGCGTCGGGCGCGGCGCGTCGATCCCAACGCGCGACAGATCGTAAGAATTGTTGGACACCATGAAGACGTGCGTATGCAGCACCTCGTGGTGATGCTCTGAATCCACCGTCACCGAGACGTGCGGATACTTGCGGAACGTGTGGTACGCGGCCCAGAACCGCGCCTTCCAACGCGGGTAATCGCGGCCGTGCTCCTCGCGCCGTGCGACGAGCTCCGGATAGAGGCCCATCGACAGGTTGTTGACGAAGAAGCGCTCGTTCACGCGGGCGGTGTCCACCTGATGCAACGCGCCGGTCAGCGCGACGTCGAGCGCCGCACGCCAGTCGAGAGGGATGCCGAGGTCTCGGGCGAAGTGGTTGTAGGTGCCGACCGGGATCACGCCGAGAACCGCTTCGGTATGCACGAGCGGCTGCACGACATGGCTGATCGTGCCGTCGCCGCCGGCGGCGATGAACAGCCGCTGACCGCGGTCCAGCCGGTCGCGAATCGTGCGGCTCACGTCGACTTTGCGCGTGAGCTGGATCACATCGAGACCGGCATCCTCGGCCGCTTTGCGCAAGGCGGCCTGCTCGGCCGGCGGCAGCTTCGCGCCGGAGCTCGGATTGAAGAAGAGTGTGCCCTTGGTGCTCGGCAATATCGTCCCTGCGCACCGCGTTCCATGCGGCGACTATTTCGATTCCCTCATGACTCCGGAGTCGCCATGCGAAAACTCGCGGTTGCCGTTGCCCTACTGCAATTTCTCGTCCTCCCTCTTCTCGCCGCCGACGCCCCCCCGAAAGAATGCGTCCTCTGCGTCGGCGCGGTCTCGGATCTGACGAACCTTCCGTCCACGCCGCTGCCGCTTCTGGTGCGCGTCGCGCAGGACGATCTCGCCGCGCGCGGCGCCGCGTTCGATGCGCTGCCGCTCGAACAACGGAAGCGCATCACGCTCGTCGTCGAGTACTCGGTCGCGGCGGATAAAGATCCGCTGCTCGACGTCGAGGCGCACACGAATGCGATCGTCGAGTGGGCGAAACAGCATGGCCCATTCGATGCGCTCGGCGTCGCGGCGCACACGCCGGATGCGGCGACCGCGGCATACGCGATCAAACGGCTCTCGGTGGCCGCGCAGGGACAGAACGCGGCGATGCGCATCGCGCTCGCACCGACGTCGGTCGACGACCTGAAGAAGCTCTACGAAACCGGCGCGCAGACGTACTTCGACATCGTGCTCGCCGAGGGGGATGTGAAGCCGTCGGTCGCATGGCTGGTGGAGAACGATCCGGCGAAGAAGGTCCAGGCCATCGTCGCTCCGCAATCTCCCAACGCGCTCTTCGACCTCGGCCGCGCGCTCGCCGACGGCGCCTCGCGCGCTTACCTCACGAGCGCTTCCGACGCCGCGACGCTCGCAGCGCTCGCGAGCTTCGACGTCGCCCTCGCCGGCGACTGGGCTTACGACCCGACGGCACAAACGTCGGTGCTCGACGCGAAAGGCAACGCGGTCGCGATGCCGGTGCTGACGTTCGTCCGGGGCGAAGACTTGCGCACGATCGTCATCCCCCAGGGCGACGCGAACGCGGCGACGATCGTCTCGTTGCCAAGCGATCGCTTCGTCGATCCGCGCCGCATCGATGCCGGCGGCGAACGCGCGATCACGGACGTCGGCAGCAAAGGCGGCCGCTTCCTCATCGGCGCGCAGCCGGTGAAGCAGCCATTCGCCTTCGCGCTCAACCGTTCCGAAAAGATCGACGCGAACGTGACGAAGGAATCGATCGAGATCGCCACGAAGCGCGGCATCACGGTCGAAGAGATCATCCGCAATCACCAGGCGTACAAGTCGTTCGAGGAATCGATCGAGCCGCGCTACATCGCGCGCAACACGACGAAGCTGCGCTTCAACCTGCAGGGCGGCGAAGGCATCGAGGCGGCGATCGCCGGCGACTACTTCTCCGACCGCAACGGCCGCGCCGACTGGGTGTGGCAGGACTTCTATCTCAACGGTGTGCGCTGGAAATACGGGCGCATCCCCGAGCTGCCGCTGATCCAGCCGGAGAAGGTGACGCAGCTGCCGCTCGACATTCACCTCACGAACGAATACCGCTATCAACTCATCCGCGAAACGGACCTCGGCGGCTACCACGTCTACGAAGTCCGCTTCGAGCCGCCGCCGAACGCGCCGGCCGAGCTGCCGCTCTATCGCGGTACGGTGTGGATCGACGCACACACGTGGGCGCGCGTCCGCATCAATCTCATCCAGCTCAACCTCACGGGCGAGATCCTCTCGAATGAAGAGCGCGTCGACTTTCAGCCGTTCGCACGCGACGGCTACGCGCCGTTGACGCAAGCAGACGTGGCGAAGCTCGATCCGCGCGCCGTGGTGTGGCTGCCGCTCGACGTGCATGCGCAGCAGGTGATCTCCGCCGCCGGCCGCGCCAGCGTCGTGCAGCGCTCGACGGAGATGGCGAACTTCCGCATCAACCCGGACGACTACGATCGCCGGCTCAAGGAAGCGCAGGCTTCCGACTCGCGCATGGTCCGGGAGACCGAGGCTGGGTTGCGGTATTTGGAGAAGCGCGGGGATGGCGAGCGGGTGGTGAAGGAAGGCTACGACACGTCGCAGGTCTTCATGCTCGGCGGCGTCCATCACGACGAAGGGCTCGACTATCCGGTCGTCCCCCTCGGCGGCATCGACTACTTCAACTTCAACCTGGCGAACCGCGGCATCCAGACGAACGTGTTCTTCGCCGGGGTGATCCTCGCGGCGAACGCGACGCATCCGAACGTGGGGAACACGCGCACGAACGTCGGCGTCGACTTTTTCGGGATCGCCATCCCGACGACGAACACCATCTTCCGCGACGGCGAGGAGCGGAAGGAGGAGGCGGTGAAGTCGGTGCCGCTCGGCCTCTACTTCCGCGCCGGCCATCCGATCCTCGGTTTCGGCAAGATCGACTTCGCGTTCGGCACGCGCCACGAGACTTTCCAACGGGCGGAGGACACGGCGTCGAACTTCGTCGTTCCCGCGGACACGTTCGAGCTGACGCCGAGCGTCGATGCGTCCTACGCGCGCTGGGGCTACACGGTGTCGGCGTCCTTTGATTACACGCGTCGCACGTCGTGGAAGCCGTGGGGCAACCTCGCCGAGTACAGCGACGACCAGCGCAGCTTCCTGCGCTACGGCGCCTCGTTCGGGAAGAGCTTCTACCTGCCGAAGTTCCAGCGGCTGTCGATCAGCGCGAACTATCTCGACGGGCAACGCCTCGACCGCTTCTCGAAGTACGAGCTCGGCTTCTTCGGCGCGCAACGCATTCACGGCATCCAGTCCGGATCGGTGCGCGCGGAACGGGCGATCCTGACCCACGTCTCGTACGGCTTCGTCTTCTCCGACCAGTTCCGGCTCGAGGCGTTCTACGACCACGGCCTGCTGGACGACAAGACCGCCGGCTATCAACGGGAGCCTTTCCAGGGCATCGGCCTCGCCGGCCAGACGGTCGGCCCCTACGGCACGCTGCTCCGGCTCGACCTCGGCAAGACCGTGGGACGGAACGCGCAGGACGGCTTCGTGGCGAATGTGGTTTTCCTGAAGCTGTTCTAGCGATTTCTGAAACGTGGGGGCGGGCTTCAGACCGCCCCAGGCCCGGCTGAAGCCGTCCTCGC
>JAFAVZ010000171.1 GCA_019242175.1 Acidobacteriota bacterium | reverse complement strand
CGTCGGCAGCGTCTCTTCGATGCGCGTGGCATCCGTGATGCGGCCGTCTTCCATCGGGACGTTGTAGTCCACGCGATAGAAGACGCGGGCAGGGAGGGGAAGGTCGTCCAGTGTGCGAATTTCGATCATGCGGTTTCGTCTGTCATCCTGAGCAGCGAAGAGGGCGAAGGATCTCCTGATGCGGGCGGAAAGCGCTCGTGCGAGGAGATCCTTCGCCGTCTATGGGGCTCAGGATGACATCGCCGACGGCCATTGTATTCACGACAATCCTCGTGAAGGCTTGGCCACCGAACGCAGCGGGCCGGGCCCGCCTCAGGATGACACGGCGAGCGACTCCTTTTTCACCTTCGCCACGTAGGCGATCAGGTCAAGGATGCGATTCGAGTAGCCCCACTCGTTGTCGTACCAGGCCAGGATCTTGTGCAGGTGCGCATCGACGGAGCGGGTGAACGTCGTGTCGAGGATCGACGAGTGCGCGTTGCCGTTGAAGTCGATCGACACGAGCTGTTCATCCGAATACGTCAGGATGCCCTGCAACGCGCCGTTCGCGGCCTCGCGCAGGACGTTGTTGATCTCGTCCGCATTCGTCTCTTTCTCGGTGCGGAATGTGAGGTCGACGAGCGAGACGTTCGGCGTCGGGACGCGCACGCTGATGCCGTCGAACTTCCCCTTCAGCTCGGGCAGCACGAGGCCGACGGCTTTCGCCGCGCCGGTCGTCGTCGGGATCATCGAGAGCGCGGCGGCGCGGCCGCGGCGCAGATCCTTGTGCGGCAGGTCGAGGATCTCCTGATCGTTCGTGTACGAGTGCACGGTCGTCATGATGCCGCTCGCGATCGTGAAGCGCTCGTGCAGCACCTTCGCGATCGGCGCGAGGCAGTTCGTCGTGCAAGACGCGTTGGAGATCACCTTGTGCTGGGCCGGGTCGTAGCTCGACTCGTTCACGCCCATGCAGAACGTCGCGTCGGCATCCTTCGACGGCGCGGAGATGATCACCGTCTCGACCGACTTGCGCAGATGCTTCGAGGCCTTGTCCTTGCTGGTGAAGCGTCCGGACGATTCGACGACGACGTCGACGCCGAGGTCGTTCCAGGGGATCTCGGCCGGATCGGGGTTGGAGAAGACACGCAGTTCTTTGCCGTCGATGGCGATGCCGTTCGGCGTGGCCTTCACGTCGTTCGGGATCGTGCCGTGGACGGAGTCGTATTTGAGGAGATAAGCGAGCGTCGCGGCGTCGGTGAGATCGTTCACCGCGACGAATTCGATGTCTTTCGAGTTCTCGAGGGCCGCGCGGAGGACGTTGCGTCCGATGCGGCCGAAGCCATTCACACCAACCTTGACCATGGAGCCTCCTGTAGCAATCCGTAGTATATCGATGCGACATTTATGCAAGTTGAGCCCATCCGTTGGCGCGGCGACTCTCTGGAGCTTCTCGATCAGCGCCGCCTTCCCCGCGAAGTGGTGTGGATGACGTGCCGCACGGCGGCCGAAGTGGCGGATGCCATCCGCGACATGGTCGTGCGCGGCGCTCCTGCGATCGGCGTTTCCGCCGCCTTCGGGCTCGCGCTCGCCTCGCTCCGGGGCGACGACATCCCCACCGCCGCCGCCCTCCTCCGTTCCGCCCGCCCCACCGCCGTCAACCTCGGCTGGGCCATCGACCGCATGCTCCAGTCCGACGACTTCGTGGCCGAAGCGCAACGCATCCGCGAAGAAGACCTCGCCGCCAACCGTCACCTCGGCCGCCTCGGCGCGGAGTTGCTCGGCGGCAATGCAACGGTGCTGACGCATTGCAACGCCGGCGCGCTGGCGACGGCCGGCTACGGCACGGCGCTCGGCATCATCCGCGCGGCGGTCGAGGGCGGGAAACGGATCGCGGTGTTCGCCGACGAGACGCGGCCCTATCTGCAGGGTGCGCGGCTCACCTCCTGGGAGTTGCAACAGGAAGGGATCGACGTCACGCTGATCACGGACAACATGTCGGGACATTTTTTCCAGCAGGGAACGTTCGACGCGGTGATCGTCGGCGCGGATCGCATCGCGGCGAACGGCGATGCGGCGAACAAGATCGGGACGTACACCGTCGCAGTTTTGGCGAAGGTGCACGGCGTGCCGTTCTACGTGGCGGCACCGTGGTCGACGGTCGATCTCGCGTGCCCGAACGGCGCGGCGATCCCGATCGAGGAACGGAGCGCGCGGGAGGTGACGGAGATGTTCGGAACGCCGATTGCGCCGGAAGGCGTGGCGGTGCGCCATCCGGCGTTCGACGTGACGCCGGCGGCGCTGATCACGGCGATCATCACCGAGCGGGGCGTGATGCGCGCACCGTTCGCGGAGTCGATTGCGGAGGCGGCGCGATGAGAAGGCTGATCGCCGCGCTCTGGTTCGGATCGGCGTTCTTCCTGATCGCCGTCGCCGCGCCGGCCGCATTCAAAGCCGCACCGAATCCCACTGCGGCGGCGGACATCGTCGGCGCGATGCTCACGCGTTGGCACTACCTGTCGCTGCTCGCACCGATCGCGCTCCTCGCGCTCGAATGGCGCCGCGCGCGCTCGCTCGTGCTCGGGCTGCTCCTCGCCGCGATCGTGATGGCCGCCGCGCAGGCGCTGACCGACGTACGCATCCGCGCGATCCGCGCGTCGTCTTACACAGCGATCAGCGACCTGCCCCGCACGGATCCGGTACGCCGCAAATTCGGGATGTTGCACGGCGTGTCGTCGATGCTGCTGCTGTTGCAGGCGATCGCCGCACTCGGGGTGGTGGCGGTGGGGGATGAACGTCGCACGAACGACGCAACGTGGGGACCGGCTTCAGCCGGTCCCGGGACGGGCTGAAGCCCGTCCCCACGTCCTACGCGACTGCGCCGCCTTCGATATCCAGCTCGTGAATCGGGTAGCCGAATCCGCCTAGCGACTCGCGGATCTGCCCCGCGTTGCCGACGATCACGATCAGTGCGCGGTCGGGGTCGATGTACTTGTGTGCCACGCGCGCGATCGTCGGTTTGTCGATCGCATTGATGCTCTCCCGGTACATGTCGAAATAGTTCTCCGGCAGGCCGTAGAGCTCCATGTCGACTAGGCGGCCGGCGACGTCGCTCGCGCTCTGCACGGTCGCGGGGAACACGCCCATCAGGTAGCTCTTCACGTCGTTCAGCTCGTGGTCGTCGACTTCGCCGACGCGGATGTGGCGCAGCTCCTCGAGGATCTCGTGCACCGACTCGCGCGTCACCTCGTTGCGCACCGGCGCGGCCACGACGAACGGGCCGGCCTGGCGACGGAACGAGAACTGGGAGCGCGCGCCGTACGTGTAGCCGTGCCGTTCGCGCAGGTTGAGGTTGATGCGTGAGTTGAACACGCCGCCGAGGATGGCGTTCATCACCGAGAGCGGGAAGTAGTCTTCGCAGGAGCGTGGCACGCCGATGTGGCCCACGCGGATCTCCGACTGCACGGCGGTCGGGCGATCGATGAGATAGATGCGCGAGGACTCGACCGGATTCGGCGTCACGGTCGGGCGCGGCGGCTCGGTGCCGGGCTGCCAATCGCCGAAAGCGCCTTCGATCAACCGCAGCGCCGCCTCGGGCGTGATGTCGCCGGCGACGACGATCGACGTGTTGTTCGGCAGGTAATGCTGCGTGTAGAAGCGGCGCACGTCGGCGACGCTGATGCGCGCGACGCTCTCCGCGTTGCCGATCACCGAGTTGCCGTACGCGCCGGTGCCGTAGAGGATCGAGGCGAAGCGTTTCGCGGCGATGATCGCCGCTTCGTCTTTCTGCTGCAGGATCTCCATGAGCCGTTCGCTGCGCACGCGTTCCAGCGACGGGCTGTCGAGCGATGCGCGACGCGTGACGTCGGCGAAGATCTCGATCATCGGCTCGATGTTCCGGCTCAGAACGTCGAGCGAGATGTAGGATGCATCCCAGTCCGCGCCGGTGGCGACGGCGCCGCCGAGGATGCCGATGTCTTCGGCGAGTTTGACGGCGTCGCGGCTTCCCGCGCCTTCATCGAGCAAATCCGCGGTGATCGAGGCGAGACCGGCGAGCTCCGCGACGTCGTGGTCGGCGCCGGAGCGGATGAGCGTCCGCAGCGAGACGATCGGCGCGTTGTGGTTCTCCGCGACGAGCACGCGCAAGCCGTTCGCGAGCGTCGTGCGCGTGATGTGCGGGAAGTGGTACGGGCGCGGTGGTCCCGGCGGCGGAGCGGTGGTGCGGTCGATCGTGGTCATGCTCCCTCCGGCTGGAAGATGCTCGTCACGCGGTTCGCCGGGACGAGGTATTGGCGCGCGACTTCGGCGAGATCGTTCGCCGTCGCGTTGCGGTACGGCTCGAGCCAGGTGTGCACGATCTTCGGATCGCCGAAGTACGTGGCGAGCATGCCGATGAGATCCGCGCGCGAGTCGTAGTTCTCGATCTGGTGCGCGTATTCGATCTCCGCGCGGTTCTGGGCGCGGGTCAGTTCGTCGTCCGTGATGCCGCCCGTGACGACGCGTTCGATCTCGGCGTCGAGCGCGGCTTCGAGGTCGGCAATCGCCACTCCCTCTTTCGCCGTCGCCTGCATCAGCAGCATCCCGGTCGCCTCGGTCGGCAGGATGTACGCGGCGACGTCCTGCGCAATCTGCTTGTCGTGCATCAGAGCGCGATCGAAGCGGCTCGCCTTATCCGTCGCGAGGACAGACGCGAGGAGATCGGCGTGGATCCAGGCCGGATCGCCCATCTTCGGGAGGTGATAGAGCCGATAGATGCGCGGCAGTTGCACCGGCGTCGTGAAGACCTCGCGCTGCTCGCCTTCGAGCGGGCGGCGCTCCAGGTCGAACTCGGGGAACGAGCCGCCGGGCTGGATGTCGCCGAAGTATTGCTCGACGAGCCGCTTCGCCTCGTCCGGCGCGAAATCGCCGACGATCGTGAGCACGCAGTTGTCGGGGCGATACCAGGTGGTGAAGAACTCACGAACGTCATCCAGCGACGCGGCCTCGAGGTCCTGCATCGAGCCGATCGTCGGCCAGTGATACGAGTAGTCGGGCGCGTAGGCGAGGCGCAGCTGGCGCTCGAACGCGGTGCCGTACGGCACGTTGTCGTAACGCTGGCGGCGCTCCTCCTTGACGACCTCGCGCTGGATGTCGAGCTTCTCCTGCGTCAACGCCGGGAGGAAGAAGCCCATGCGGTCGGATTCGAGCCAGAGACCGAGCGCGAGATAGTTGGAGGGGAGGGTCTCGAAGTAGTTCGTGCGGTCGAAGAACGTCGTGCCGTTCAGCACGCCGCCGACGGACTGGATGTAGCGGAAGTGCTCGTTGTTGCCGACGTGCTCCGAGCCGGAGAAGAGCATGTGCTCGAAGAGATGGGCGAAGCCGGTGCGGCCGGGCCGTTCGTTCTTCGAGCCGACGTGATACCAGAGGTTGACGGCCACGAGCGGCGCGGAGTGGTCCTCGTTCAGAACCACGCGCAAGCCGTTGCCGAGCTCGTATTCGGTGAGGTTCAGCATGGGGCGGGAACCGTATCACGTGTGAGGCTTCCGCCAATGTGAGAACGGGCTTCAGCCCGTTCTGCGGCGGGCTGAAGCCCGCCGCCACGTGGAGATAACCTGCTATTCTGCGACGCCACGCATGCCGTCTCTGCCGTTTCGGCACATCGCCGTCGAGGGCCCGATCGGGGTCGGGAAGACCTCGCTCACGACGCTTCTCTCGAACCGGTTCCGCGGGACGAAGATCCTCGAAGACGTCAACAACCCCTTCCTCGACGACTTCTACAAAGACCGGCGCGGCGCGGCCTTCCGAACCCAGCTCTTCTTCCTGCTGTCGCGGTACGACCAGCAGCGCACGATCGGCCAGCGCGATCTCTTCACCGAGCTGATCCTCTCCGACTACACGTTCCCGAAGGACAAGATCTTCGCCTACCTGACGCTCGACGACTCCGAGCTGATGATCTACAACCGGCTGTACGACCTCCTTTACGAGACGGTGCCGAAGCCGGACCTGGTCATCTACCTCCAGGCGAATCTTGATACACTCCTCCGCCGCATCAAGAAGCGCGGGCGCGCTTACGAAAAATCGATCTCGCCACAGTATTTGCAAGAGCTCAGCGAGGCGTACTCGCACTACTTTTACCGGTACGACGAGACGCCGTTGCTGGTGGTGAATACGAACGAGATCGATTTCGTGAACACGCCGGAGCATTTCGATCAGCTCGTGGAGCAGATTCGAAACGCGCAAAAGGGAACGCAGTACTACGTACCGCTTGGATCCTGAGCTTTCGGACCGGGACGGATGGTAGGAACGGTGGACGGCCGCCCGGCCGTGCAGCGCTCACGCCCTCCTCGCCCTGCCCCTTGCCCGGCACCACGTCGAGGAGGAATGAGATGACCCCGAAACGCAACACCGTCCCCTCCATTCGCGCGATGAAAGGCACCCGGCGTATCGGGATGGTCACGGCTTACGACTATCCGAGCGGGCGCCTGGCTGACGCCGCCGGCGCCGACGTCATCCTCGTCGGCGACTCCCTCGGCATGGTCGTTCTCGGCTATCCCGACACGCTCAGTGTCACGGTGGAGGACATGCTCCATCACACCCGCGCCGTCGCCCGCGGCGCCGTGCAGACGTCGCTGATCGTCGGCGACATGCCGTATCTCAGCTACCACGTGTCGGTCGAAGAGTCGGTGCGCAACGCGGGCCGCTTCATCCAGGCCGGCGCGCACGCGGTGAAGGTCGAAGGCGGCAAGCCGTCGCGCATCAAGACGATCCAGGCCATCCTCGACGCCGAGATCCCGGTCATGGGCCACATCGGCCTCACTCCTCAATCCGTCAACGCCCTCGGCGGCTTCCGTCTGCAGGGGAAGAACAACGATGACGCGCGGCGCCTCATCGACGAAGCGATCGCGCTCGCGCAGGCGGGCTGCTTCGCGATCGTGCTGGAGATGGTTCCGTCCGAGCTGGCGGCGATCATCACGGAACGGATCAACATCCCGACGATCGGCATCGGCGCCGGCCCGCATTGCGACGGCCAGGTGCTCGTGTGGCACGACATTCTCGGCCTCTATGACGGCCACACGCCGAAGTTCGTGCGCCGCTATGCGAACGTCGGCGCGGACATGCAGTCCGCGATCGGGCAGTACCTCGCGGACGTCCGCGAAGGACGTTTCCCGGACGATGCGACCGAGGCTTATCACACGGCGAATGATGAGGAGCTGAAACGGATTTACGGCGCGGCGGGCGTGGCGCTCGACGTGCCTCCGAAGGCGCTCAACTGATGCTCATCGCGTCGACGATCGAAGCCGTGCGCGAGGCGGTGGCGACGGCGCGCGCGCACGGCAGGAAGATCGGCTTCGTCCCGACGATGGGCTTCCTGCACGCGGGACATCTGTCGCTCGTGCAGGTCGCGCGCGATGCCGGCGCGGACTTCATCGTCGTGTCGATCTTCGTCAACCCGCGGCAGTTCGGGCCGAACGAGGACTTCTCGCGCTATCCGCGCGACGAGGCGGGCGATCGCGCGCAGCTGGAGAGCGCCGGCGTCGACGTGTTGTTCCTTCCGCAGGTCGAGGTGATGTATCCCGCCGGCGCGGCGACGACGGTTTCCGTCTCCTCGGTCGCCAAGCCGTTGGAAGGCGAACGGCGGCCGGGACACTTCGACGGCGTGGCGACGGTCGTGCTGAAGTTGTTCAACATCGTGCAGGCAGACATCGCGGCGTTCGGTCGGAAAGACGCGCAGCAATGTGCGGTGATCGAACGGATGGTGCGCGATCTCGATGTACCGGTGCAGCTCGCTTTCGGCGATACGACGCGCGAGCATGACGGTCTCGCGATGTCGTCGCGCAACAGCTATCTGTCCGAGGAGGAACGGGCGAAGGCGCCCGCGCTGCGCCGCGCGTTGCGCGCCGGCGAAGAGGCGATCGCGCACGGCATTCACGACGTGGACGGCATCGAGCACCTGATGCAGAAGATGCTCGCCGAAACGCCGGGCATCGTGCTCGATTACCTCGTGGTCATCGACCCCGAAACTTTCGAACGTCCCGTCGATTTCGCACGTCCGCTGCTGCTCGCAGGAGCGGTGCGCGTCGGAAAGACGCGTCTGATCGACAACGTACGGATACGGTGAGCGGGCGTCTCGCCCGCGTCCGCGGCACGTCTCGTGCCGCGGTACATGTCGCGCGCCCGCATCTTCTCGCACGGCGGTACGTCTCGCTTCGGGGCACCGAAATGAGGCGACCGGGCGAGACGCCCGGCCGCTCGCGGCCGGGACGCCCGCTCACCGGTGTGCGCGCGAGAAGTCGATGAATCCGTTGTCGATGTCGACGGAGATCAGCTTCACCGTCACGCGGTCGCCGATGTCGAGGCCGTGCCCGCCGTGCAGCACCTTTCCCTCGATCGGCGGACGGAAGATGCGCACCCACGTACCCTTCGCCGACGCGCCGGTGACGATGCCGTCGAACTTCTCGCCGATACGGTCCGCGAGCAGGCAAGCCGCGGCTGACTTGCGCACCTGCCGTTCGACCTTGTTTGCCGCGTCTTCCTGCTTCGTGCAGTGATCGGCGAGCTCGCCGAGCTCCGCCTCGCTGTACGGCAGCGGCGCGCCGGCGAGGGCGGCCTTCACGAGGCGATGCGTGATGAGGTCGGGAAAGCGTCGATTCGGCGCCGTCGAATGCGAGTAGTCGCGCACGGCGAGGCCGAAGTGTCCGATCGATGCGCCGC
>JAFAVZ010000650.1 GCA_019242175.1 Acidobacteriota bacterium | reverse complement strand
CCAGCGTGGCCGAGGGGCAGCACACGACGCATTTCACGATCGCGGATGAACAGGGGAACGTGGCCGCGATCACGACGACGATCAACGACAACTTCGGCAGCGGCTTCATCGTCCCCGGCCTCGGTTTTTTCCTGAACAACTCGATGGACGACTTCACGTCCGCGGCGGGCAAGCCGAATCGCGCGGGGCTGGTGCAGGGCTCGGCGAATGCGATCGAGCCGGGCAAACGGATGGCGAGCTCGATGTCGCCCACGATCGTGCTGAAGAACGACAAGCCGTTCCTCGCCCTCGGCACACGCGGTGGGCCGACGATTCCCACGTCGATCCTGCAGGTGCTGTTGAACGTGATCGTGTACCGGAAGTCGCTCGCCGAGGCGGTCGCTGCTCCGCGCTTCCATCAGCAGTCGGAGCCGGAAGACATTGCGGTCGAGATGGGGCGCGTGCCGCGGCCGCTGCTCGACACGCTGAATGCGATGGGCCACGGCGTGGCGGAGCGCGATCCGATCGGCGACGTGCACGCAATCCTGTTCGACGGGGGCAAATTGACGGCGGTGGCCGATCCGCGGGCGGGCGGGGCGGCGGGAGGCTACTGATGAATCTCAAGCTCGAGGCTGCGCGCGAGGCATTGAAGGCAGTGCGTAGCGGCGACCGGCTCGGACTCGGCACCGGCTCTACGGCCGAGGAGCTCGTGAAGTTGCTCGGGGCGGCTTTGGCGGAAGGCGCACTGCGCGACATCCGCTGCACGTGCACTTCGCAACGCACCGAAGCGCTGGCGGTGAGTCTCGGCATCCCCTGCTTCACGCTGAACGAGCTCGCGCCGCTCGATCTCGCCATCGACGGTGCCGATGAGATCGATGCGCAGCTGCGCCTGATCAAAGGCCGCGGCGGCGCGTTGCTGCGGGAGAAGATCGTGGAACAGAGCGCCGCGCGGTTCATCGTGATCGCCGACGACTCGAAGATCGTCGAGAAGCTCGGCGTCGGCGTGCTGCCGGTGGAAGTCACGCCGTTCGCGTGCGAGGTGCTGCTACGGAAGCTCGCCGAGTTTCAGCCGGTGCAACGCGGCACGTTCGTGACGGATGAGGGCAACGTGATCCTCGACGTGCGCGTGCCGGAGACGATGGACATCGCGGACGCCGTCGCGCGGATTCGCGAGCACGCGGGGGTGATCGACACCGGCTTCTTCCCGACCGAGGCGAGCGAGGCGATCATCGCGGGTGCGGCGGGGGTGCGCCGTCTAAAACGAAAAACGTAGGGCCGGCTCTCCAGCCGGCCGCAGTCAAGGAATGATGCGGCGGGCGTGGCCCGCCGCGACGTTGCTTCATTGGGCCGGCTGGAGAGCCGGCCCTACGTTTGACTACTGCGTCTCCGTTTTGCGCACCGTCACGTCGAAGCGCCACTCGCGGTCCTTGTAATAGAACGACACGAGCGAGGCGAACGGCTTGTTCAGCGGCTTGTTCATCTTCGTCTCGAACATGTCGTAGAGCGGGGTCGGGTTCGCGTAGTGCCACACGAGCTCTGCGTGGCCGGTCGTCTGCTCGTTCGGATGGCGCACGAAGTTGCGCAGGCCGTCGTACTTTTTCTCGGCGATCTTTCCGCGATAGACCGGGCCGCGATACGAAGGCGCGGTGCCGAGAATCGGGAAGCCTTTCTGCGTGGCTTTCGCGAAGTAGTTCTGCGTGCCGTCCGGATCGACGCGTTGCGTCACGGTGACGTAGCCCGCCTTGGCCAGATGATCGAGCGTGCGGAGCGACTTCTCGTCGAAGTCGTCCTTCGGCGCGCGTTCGTTCCACCACACCCGTTGCGGCACCTCGGCGTACACCGGCTCGGCCTGAAACTGGTAGCGGCTGATGATCTCCTGCGCCTTCTGCGCAGTGAGCGGCTCGGCCTTGTCGCAGGCGAGCGCGGCCGTAAAAAGCGCGGCCGTGAACAGACGGGCGAAACGAATTCCTTGACTCGACTTTCCCTGCATGTTATCCCCCGGCGGCTTGATCGACAGAACCCTCGACGCGCTCGCCAAGCTCTGCCTCCGCCACAGCAAACAGATCGCCATCGCTGCAGCCGTTCTGGCCATTCTGTCCTTTGTCGCCGGCTCGCGGCTCACCTTCGACCCCGACCTCTTGAACCTCATCCCGCAGAAGAACAAGCAGGTCAACGACTTCCGCAAAGTGCTGAAGGACATGGGGACGATCGACTATCACATCCTGGTGATGGAGATGCCGGCCGCCCGCGATGTCCACGAGTACGACAGTCTGATCGAGGCCGTGGCTCAAGGCTACAAAAACGATCCGCGCATCGAGGACGTCAGCTACAAGATCCCCAATCCGCTCGACTTCGTCGACGTGATCCTCCCCCGCGCGCTGCTGTTCCTCACGCCCGCGGAGCTGAATGCAGTCGCGGAAAAGCTGAGCGACGCCGGCATCCGCGAATCCGTGGCGAAGAACAAGGCGCTGCTGCAGACGCCGCAGTCGATGGCGCTCAAGCAGCTCGTCCAGTACGACCCGTTCGGCCTCGCGCCGGTGTTCCTGCAAAAGTTCGGCTCGGCCGGCGGCGGCTTCAAGATCGACGTCGAGAGCGGCTACTACCTCTCCGCCGACCACACGACGCTGATCATGCTGATCAAGCCGAAGCGGCCCGCGCAGGACGTGCCGTTCGGCAAGAAGCTGCTCGCGGACGGCGAGATCATCGAGGGCACCGCGCTCGCCAACTTCCAGAAGACGGCTGGCGCGAACGTGCCGCTGCCGAAGATCTCCCACACCGGCGGCTACACGATCGCGAACAGCGACGCGGAGCTCATCCGCCAGGACATCGTTCTCAACGTTCTGGGCTCGTTCTTCGGCGTCCTCGCGCTCTTCATCTACGCCTTCCGCCGCGTCGCCTCGGTCGCCTATGCGGCGCTGCCGATGGCGCTCGGCCTGGCCATGACGTTCGGCGTCGCGGGTCTCGTGTACGGCCAGCTCTCTTCGGCGAGCGCCGGCTTCGCCGCGCTCCTCGCCGGTCTCGGCATCGACTTCATCACCGTGTTCTACGGCCGTTACGTCGACGAACGGAATCGCGGCGAGTCGACGACGCACGCGATGATCGTGGCCATCCGCAACACGGTGCCGGCGATCTTCATCGCCGCGATCACCACCGCCGCCACGTTTTACGCGTTCCTCGCCACCGACTTCCGCGGGATGACGCAGCTCGGGTTCCTGACCGGCACCGGCATCCTCTTCTTCCTCCTCTGCGTCGTCTTCCTCCTCCCCGCCCTCATCATCCTCGGCGAGCGGCGCGAACGGCGGAAAGCGCCGAAGCTCTACCTGCACTCGTTCGGCTCCGGAAAGCTGATCGACGCCGCGTTGCGCCGGCCGAAGGTGACGATCTGGGTTTGGGCGGCGTTCATCGTCGTCGCGTTCCTCGTCGGCACGCGGGTGCGCTTCAGCGACAACATCCAGGACCTGCGCGCGAAGGGCAACGAAGGCGTCATCGCCCAGTCGAAGCTCACCGGCAAGTTCGGCCAGTCTTTCGACTTCATGATGTACGTGATCGAAGGGAAGTCGCTGGACGAGGTGATGGAGCGGACGTACGAGGCGACGCGCGATCTCGATCCGCTCGTGCAGAACAAGACGATCGCGTCCTACCAGTCGATCTCGACCTTCCTCCCGCCCGCGCAGAAGCAGCAGGCGGTGATCGACGAGCTCGCGCGCGGCCGCGCCGACCGCTTCAACCCCGACCGCATCACGAACACGTTCAACGCGGCGCTCGCGGAGAACGGCTTCCGCGCCGGCTCCTACGACGAGTACATGTCGCTCTTCCGCCAGACGCTGACGCCGACCGCGCCGGCCACGCTGGCGAACATCGACAACCCGGAGATCCTGAAGCTCACCCAGCGCTTCGTGAAGCAGGTGAACGGCGGCTGGATGTCTGTGATCTATCTCTATCCGAGCGGCTCGCGCTGGCCGCGCGACGTGCCCGCGGGGCTGATGGCCGTGGCGGACAAGCATCCGCAGGACGTGCTCACCGGCGTGAACCTCGTGAGCGGCACGCTGCGCCGCATCGTGCGCGCGGATGCGGTGCGCTCGACGCTCATCGGCTTCTTCGCCGTGGCGATCATCATGTTCGTCAGCTTCCGCGGTTTGAAGATGACGCTGCTGACGTTCGTGCCGTTCCTGGCCGGCGTGAGCGGGATGCTCGGCCTCATGGCCGTGTTCAACCTCGAGTTCAACTTCATGAACATCTTCGTCGGGCTGATGGTCATCGGCGTGGCGACGGATTACGCGGTCTACATGCTCGAGCGCTACAAGGAAAACCCGGGCGGCTACCGCGTGGCGGCGCATGAGACCGGCAAGG
>JAFAVZ010000587.1 GCA_019242175.1 Acidobacteriota bacterium | reverse complement strand
GCCGGCATCATGGGGGCGGGCATCGCGCAAGTCGCCGCCCAGGCGAAGCACCGCGTGTGGCTCTTCGATGCCCGCGAAGGCGCGGCGCGCGCCGCCAAGGAAAAGCTCGCCTCGACGCTCGAAGGCCTCGCGCGCAAGGGAAAGCTCACGGATGACGACGCTCGCGGCACGCTCGCGCGCATCGAGCCCATCGATGCGTCCGGGCCAGCCGCCAGCGCGAAGCTCGTGGTCGAGGCCATCGTCGAAGACTTAGACGCGAAGCGCGCGCTCTTGCGCGAGCTCGAGACGATCGTCGCGGCCGATTGCGTGCTCGCGACGAACACGTCGTCGATCTCGGTCACCGCGCTCGCCAACGGCTTGAGCCGCCCGCAACGCCTCGTCGGCATGCACTTCTTCAACCCGGTGCCGCTCATGAAGCTCGTCGAGGTCGTGCGCACGATTCTCACCACCGACGAGACCTTCGACGCCGCCTTCGAATTCGCGAAAGCGCTCGGCAAGGAGCCGGTCTCCTGCCGCGACAACTCCGGCTTCATCGTCAACCGCCTGCTCGTCCCGTACATCCTCGACGCGATCCGCGGCTACGAGGAAGGCATCGGCTCGATCGAAGACATCGACAAAGCGATGCAGCTCGGCTGCGGCTATCCGATGGGGCCGTTCACGCTCCTCGACTTCGTCGGCCTCGACACGACGTACTACATCACCCACGTGATGTTCGACGAGTACCGCGAGAAGCGTTTCGCCGCGCCGCCACTCCTCAAGAAAATGGTGCTCGCCGGCCGCTTCGGCCGCAAGTCGGGCGCCGGCTTCTACGACTACTCGTCCGGCACGCCGGTGGCCTTCGACAAGGTGAAGTGATGGAAAACGTCAAAACCGAAAATCGCGACGGCGTGCTCGTCGTCACCATCGACCGCCCGAAATCGCTCAACGCGTTGAACGCGCAGACGATCGAAGAGATCGCCGAAGCGTTCGACGCTGCGAAGAGCGATGCCTCGGTGAAGGCGGTCATCCTCACGGGCGGCGGCGAGAAGGCATTCGTCGCCGGCGCCGACATTTCCGAGCTGGCGACGATGACGCCGGTCACGGGTAAGGCGACGGCGGAGAAGGGCCAGAAGGTCTTCGCCGCCATCGAGCGCTTCCCGAAACCGGTCATCGCCGCCATCAACGGCTTCGCTCTCGGCGGCGGCTGCGAGCTCGCGCTCGCCTGCCACATCCGTATCGCCTCGCAGAAAGCGCAGCTCGGGCTGCCGGAAGTATCGCTCGGGATCATCCCCGGTTACGGTGGCACGCAGCGCATGGCTCGTCTCCTCGGCAAAGGAAAGGCGTTGGAGCTGATCCTGACCGGCGATCGCATCGGCGCCGACGAGGCGCTCGCGGTCGGCCTCGTGAATCGCGTCGTGGCGCCTGAGGAGTTGATGGCGACGGCCGAGGCGATGGCGAAGAAGATTGCGTCGCGCGGCCAGCTCGCCGTGCGCGCGGCGATCGAAGCGGTGATGAGCGGCAGCGAGATGCCCCAGGCGGAAGGTCAGCTCCTCGAAGCGACGCTTTTCGGCCTCCTGGCGTCGACAGACGACATGCGCGAGGGGATGCAGGCCTTCCTCGAAAAGCGCGCCGCGAATTTTCAGGGGAAGTAGGAAATAGTTGCTGGTTACTGGTTGCTAGTTGCTGGTAGAAGCCCCTACGGGTAACCAGCAACTAGCAACAGTAACATAGAGCCATGAGCGAAAACCTCGAAGATCTCATCTACGACTGGAACGTCGCCGGCGAGCAGGCGGTGCGCAGAGGTCCGCGCAAAGTCGAGTTCGATGACGAGACGCTGCGCGACGGCCTGCAGTCGCCGTCGGTCGTCGATCCGTCGCTCGACGAGAAGGTCCGCATCCTTCACTACATGAACGACGTCGGCATCGATCACGCCGACATCGGCCTCCCCGGCGCCGGTCTGCACGTGCAGCGCAACGTGGAGCGCATCGCCCGGGAGATCGTCGACCAGAAGCTGAAGATCACGGCGAGCGCCGCCGGCCGCACGGTCGAGGCGGACATCAAGCCGATCGTCGACATCTCGAACCGCGTCGGCATGGCCCTCGAGGCCGATCTCTTCATCGGCTCCTCGCCGATTCGCCAGTTCGCCGAGGAGTGGGATCTCGACTGGATCATCGCCCAGTCGGCGAAGGCAGTCCGTTTCGCGACGGAGCAAGGCCTCCCGGTCATGTACGTCACGGAAGACACCACGCGGGCGAAGCCGGAAGACGTCGAGAAGCTCTACACCGCCGCAATCGAAGCGGGCGCGGTTCGCGTCTGCGTCGCGGATACGGTCGGCCACGCCACGCCATGGGGCGTCCGCAATCTCATCACCTTCGTGCGCTCCATCGTCGAGCGCGTGAACCCGGAAGTCAAAATCGACTGGCACGGCCATCAGGACCGCGGCCTCGGCGTCATCAACTCCATCGCCGCACTCGAGGCGGGCGCGCACCGCGTCCATGGCAGCGCGAGCGGCATCGGCGAGCGCGTAGGCAACACGCCCATCGATCAGCTGATGGTCAACCTCAAGCTGATGGGCTGGATCGACAACGACCTCACGAAGCTCCCCGAATACGTGCAGTTCGTCGCCGACGTCACGCACGTCCCCATCGACCGCCGCTACCCGGTCTTCGGCCGCGACGCCTTCCGCACCGGAACGGGCGTCCACGCCGCGGCCATCATCAAAGCGCGCCGCAAAGGAAGCGACTGGCTCGCCGATCGCGTTTACAGCGGGGTTCCGGCCGGCATGTTCGGCCTGCAGCAGGTGATCGAAGTCGGCCCGATGTGCGGGCTGTCGAATGTGATCTACTGGCTGGACGCGAACGGGTATCCTCAGGAAGAATCGCTGGCCAAGAGACTCTTCGAGCTGGCAAAATCGACGAATCGCAATCTGACGGATGAAGAGCTCCACGGCGCCGCCCAGCGCTGGCAGGAGCAGCAGCACGGTGAAATGGCCCGAGTGGCGGAACGGTAGACGCGGAGGTCTCAAAAACCTCTACTCGCAAGGGTGTGCCGGTTCGAGTCCGGCCTCGGGCACCGCCGGCCACGGGCCGGTGCGTGTGTTGGCATAGTCTGTCCGGACGTTAGGCTCCGTTGTGGGCGCCGTCGTCGTACAACCGGCGGGCACGGCCCGCTGCGTAGGTTGGCATAGCCTGTCCGGACGTTAGGCTCCGTTGTGGGTGCCGTCGTCGTACAACCAACCACGCGCTGTCATTTCTGAGCCGCGTAGACGATCCGTACTTTCAGGCGCAGCGCGAGATCGGTACGGATCCTTCACAGTCTTCGCTGTTCAGGATGACACGGGAAAGCCTCACGCAGTGTCATTCTGAGCCGCGTAGACGGCGAAGAATCCGTAGCTTCAGGCGCAGCGCGAGATCGGTGCGGATCCTTCACAGGCTTCGCTGTTCAGGAGGACACGGGAAGCCTCACGCAGTGTCATTCTGAGCCGCGGAGACGGCGAAGAATCCCCCGGCTCAGGCGTAACGCCGCAGCACAACCTAGTGACATTTCTTCCAGATCTGGACGGGAGAACCGTGCGCACCGTAGCATCCACGGACCTTTATGCGACGCCTTTCCCTGGTTCTCCCGTTTCTTCTCCTCACCGCGTCGCTCGTCGCTGACGAGCACCGCATCCTCGACGCGCAGCACGTGCTCTCGGATGATGAAAAGGCCGCGTTCGCCGCGCGCGGATGCGAAGTCCAGCGCGCGCTCGCGAACGGCCGTTACCTCGTCCGCCTCACCTCGGGCAGCGATGTGACAGTGCGGGATCCGCGCGTCCGTTCGCTCGAGCCGATCTCCGCGGAGAAGAAGATCCAGCCGTCGGCGTATCGCGTCGCGGCGAGCGCGAAGACCTACGCGCGAGTGCGCGTGCTTTTCCATGATGACGTCACGTTCGATGCCGCGCGCGACACGATCGCGCGGGCTGGCGGCACGGTCGACAACTTCCTCAACACCGCCTTCGAGGGCGATCCTCGCTCGATCGTCGCCCGCATCCCGTCGATGGGCCTCACCGAGCTCGCCTCCGACGAGAACGTGCTCGTCGTCACCGGGCCGCCGTTGCGCGCGAAGTCGCACAACGCGACGGCCGCAGCGATCTCGAACGTCACGGCGGTGCAGGCCGCGCCGTACAACCTCACCGGCGCCGGCGTGGTGCTCGGCATCTTCGAAGTCGATGAGGGCCGCGTCGACGAAGGCCACGGCGAGTTCGGCGGACGTGTGACGCAGCACGCGTCGACGACGATTCCGGCCGGGCAACATGCGACGCACGTCGCCGGAACCATGATCGCCGAGGGGATCAATCCGCGGGCGAAGGGAATGGCTCCGAAGGCGACGCTGCACTCCTTCGTCGGCGGCGACGTCGACGATCACTGGTTCATCGACCGACGCAATCTGCCGAATTTCGGCATCGCCGCCGAGAACAACTCCTGGGGCTACATCCTCGGCTGGTGCGAGCCGCCCGATTGCGGGAGCTCGTGGGTGTGGCTCGGTTTCGATGAGCTCATCGGCGGCTACGACGGCTTCTACAGCGCGTCGATCGACAAGACGGCGCGCACGGATGGATCGCTGTCGGTATGGTCCGCCGGAAACGAGGCCGATCTGTTCGGCCCGACGTCTCCGCCGTTCGCCCACAAGCACGTCGATGACGACAGCAACGTCATCGCCGGCGAGACGTTCTGCTACTCCGCGAACGGCAGCGGTAACGACTGCCCGGCGCAGTGCACCGCGACGCCCGGACATTGCGAGACGACGCGCCATCCGGTGCACACGCCGTTCGGCTCCATCAGCCTCACGTCTTCCGCGAAGAACGTTCTCGCCGTCGGCTCGGTGAACGACAACCGCACGATCACTGACTACAGCTCGCGTGGACCGGCGCGCGATGGCCGCGTGAAGCCTGACCTCGTCGCGAACGGCGCATCGGTGCTCTCGACCTGGCCTGCCAATGCTTACGGGACGATGGATGGGACGTCGATGGCGTCGCCGGTCGTCACCGGCACGTCGGCGTTGATGATCGAGCAGTGGAAGAAGTCGC
>JAFAVZ010000534.1 GCA_019242175.1 Acidobacteriota bacterium | reverse complement strand
GGCGGCGAACGCGTCGTGCATCGCTTCCTCCGCGCGATCGAAGTCGCCGAGCAGGCGGATGAGCGTCGCGAGCACGCGCCGCGAGTCGGATCGATAGACCTCGTCGATCCGCTCGCGGACGTCGCGGGTCATCCCCGCGGTTCGACGATGGGCCGGACTTCGATCGAGCCGGTGCGGGCCGACGGAATCCGCTGCGCGACCTGGATGGCGTCGTTGAGATCGCGCGCTTCGATCAGGTAGAAGCCGCCGAGCTGTTCCTTCGTCTCCGCGAAGGGGCCGTCGGTCGTCGACACCTTGCCGCCGCGCGACCGGATCGTCGTCGCCGTGTGGACCGGCTGCAGCTGGTGGCCGCCGAGGTAGTGGCCGCTCTTCTTCGTCGACTCCGTGAACGCGCGGTACTCGCCCATGAACGCGTCCATCTCGGCCTTCGGCATCGTTCCGAACGTCTTCTCGTCGTCGTAGATCAGGCACAGATACTTCATGTGTTTCGTCTCCTCACCCGTTAGTCGAACGGGGAGCGCCTATTTCGACAACAGCTCTAAAAGCGCTGAAGAAACGGGTTCCGGCTTTTCGTGAGGGAGGAAATGGCCGGCGCCGGGGATGATTCGGCGGTCGACGAGGTTCGGGAACTGGGTGCGTTCGCCTCCGCCGGTCGGCGACGGAGGTCCGCCCAGCCCTTCGTCCGCGCCATAGAGAAGGATGCAGGGGGCCTCGATCTTCGGCCGGGCCGCGAGCTTACGCTCGTCCGCCTCGAACCGGGGGTCGCCCGGCGCGTTCATGTTGCGGTGGCGGTACGAGTGGATGACGCAGTCCACGAAGTCCGGGTTGTCGAAGGACGCGGCAGTCTTCTCGTACTCGGCGTCGGTGAACTTCCACGTCGGCGACCACTGCTGCCAGAGCAGCTTGCAGAGCGCCTTGCGGTTCTGCGCGAGGCCGGCGCGCCCGCGCTCGGTGTTGAAGTAGTACATGTACCAGAACCGCGCCTCGGTTTCCGGCGACGCAGGAGGACCGACCGAGAACACGTCCTGGATCGAGTAGCCGCCCACGAACACGCCCGCCCGGACGCGGTCAGGATGCAGCGCCGCGGCGACCTGCGCGGCGCGTCCGCCCCAGTCGAAGCCGGCGACCGCGAAACGCGGCAGCTTCAACGCGTCGGCGAAGTCGATGACGTCCTGGCCGATGGCCGCCTGTTCCGCCATGCGCGGCGTTTTTGGGTCGCGGAACCGCGTGCGGCCGCAACCGCGCAGATACGGCACGAGCACACGATGCCCGGCGCGCGCGAGCGGCGGCGCCACCCCGTCATACGCATGCACGTCGTCGGGAAAACCGTGGAGCAGAATGATGGGGAAGCCAGTGGACGGCCCGCTCTCGACGTAGCCGATGTCGAGCGTGGGCGTCTGGACCGTTCGTTCGCCCGAACCCTGTCCGAACCCGGCGGCCACCGCCATCCCGGAGACTTTGACGAACTCGCGCCGGGTAATCATTTCGCCAACTCGTTGCGAACCACCTGTCCGCCTTTCATCACGAACTTCACGCGCTCCATCTCGCTGACGTCGCGGAGCGGATCGCCGCCGACGGCGATGACGTCCGCGTACTTGCCCTTCTCGAGGCTGCCGACGCGATCGGACCAGCCGTAGTTGAGGACGTTCGCCGCGGTGAGAAACGCCGTCTGCAGCGCCTGCGCGGGCGTCATGCCCCACTTCACGAAGTAGGAGAACTGATTGGCCTGCTTGCCGTGCGGATAGCGCTCGGGGACTGCGCCGCTGCCGAACGGCGACGGCACGCCCGCCGCGAGCAGCTTCTTGAACGTCTGCTCGCCCATGGCGAGACGCGACGTCGTGCCGCCCGTGATCTTCCGGTCCTCGCCGTCGAGGCCGATCAGATCGTCGATCGTCATCATCACCGGCAGCTTCTTCCGGACGATCTCTTTGATCAGCGCATCGTCCTTGTAGAGCTCGAGCAGGTGCATCGGGAGGTCGACGCCGGCTTCGACGCACGAGCGCATCCCTTCGCCGCCGTACGTGTGACACGCGACCTTCAGTCCCATGCGGTGCGACTCGTCGACGATGGCCTGAATTTCTTCGAGCGAGAGCGACGGGATCGCGACGAGCGAGCCGTCGGGGCGGAACTCCTTGAGCTCGTCGCCCACGAAGTCCTGCGTCGTGTAGATCTTGGCCCAGTCGGTGCCGTGCAGCTTCAGCTCGCGGACGGCCGCGCGCGCGAG
>JAFAVZ010000505.1 GCA_019242175.1 Acidobacteriota bacterium | reverse complement strand
ACGATGCCGGTCGCGAGATGTTGGATGACGGGCGGCGCGCCGAGCTTGTCCGCCGCCTTCTCCTGCGCGTCGGAGATCGCGCGCGGAAACGCCGGCGTGCCGGCGCGCACGATGCGATAGCCGTGTTGCTCGAGCATCGCGCCCGCGGTCGGGCGCGAGTGCGTGAGCGCGGCGGCCCACGTGCTCCACGTCGCGGCCGGCGCGTCGCTGTCCGCGAGCGCGGTGAGCAACGCGTCGAGCTTCGGCGGATCGAGGCGATGCACGACGTCGATCCACCACGACGACGGCAACGTGCGCGTGATGTCGACGAACGCGCGCGGCTCCGCGTACCCGATCGCGGTGAGCCATTCCTCGCCGACCACGTGCTCCGCGCGCCGCACCAAAGTCTTCCCGATCATCCACGCGAGATCGCTTGCTCCCTCCGGCGCCGCGCGCACGATGGCGTGGATGCCGAGGCGCTCGTGCATCTTCTTGAGCGGAATACCGACCGAACGGACGTCGAGGAGCGCATACGCAGCGCGCAGGTCGTGCACGCCGGACGCGCGATGGGCCACGGGATCGAAGAGACAGCCGAGGACGAATTGCGCGTCCCAGGCGAAGGCGTTGCGGTCGACGAGCTCGCCGGTGAGGCCAGCCGCGGCGCGCAACGCATCGCGGCGCAACGCGAGCGGCAGCGCCGCGTCGAGCAGCAGCCAGGGCATCATCGAGCTCTCGATCGCCAGCGACTCCGGCGTCCACGACGCGTGCGCCGCATGATGCCGCGCCGCGTAAACCGTGAGGCTGAGCCACGCGAGAAACGCCGTGCGCGGGCCCTCGTCCTCCCGCAGCACTTCGCGATGCGCGAGCGTGCGGAGCCATGCGGCGGGGACGGCGTCGAGCAACTCGACGATCGTGACGAACGCCGCCGGCACCGGAGCGTTCAACTGCGCGAGCTGAACCGGCCGATCGTCGACGGTCTCGGTCGATGCATCGATGGCCGCGCGTACGAGCTGCAGCACGAGCCAGGCGAGCGAGTCGGGATCGTCGGCGAAGAGGCGCGCGACATCGGCGGGTGGAAGCGAGCCGTCGGCGAGCAGGCGTCGCAGGATCGCGGCACGTTGCGGAGAGCGGCCGATCGGCGGCGACTGGCGCACGCGCTCGATCGCTTCCGCGCGCGTCTCGGGATCGGCGAGGAGGAGATAGAGGAGATCGACGTCGTCCGTCATCCGCACGGCGACGCGTCGCGCCGCGCGCCGCGGATGAAACGCCACGATCGTCCGCGGTCCGAGGTCCGTCGTTTCCATCAACATCTCGGCCGCCGCGGTCACAACGCCGTCATGCGGGTCGTCGAGGCCTTCCGCGAGCAGACGCAACGCGTGCAGGCTCCGCGCGCCGATGAGCGAGCGATAGGCGGCGATGCGCACGTCGGGCGACGGATCGGCGAGCCGTTCGCGAAGCGTCACGTCAGGGCTGGCTCTCCCGCAGCGCCTTCTGCACGATCCCCCAAGCCGCCCCCGCCTCGGTCGTCGCGTCGTGCCACCGCCCGCCGTAACGGCCGCAGAACGAGTCCTTCAGGATCTCGGGCAGCATCTTCGCGCGGTCGTGGGCGAAGACCGGATGGCTGAGGTACGCGCAGACTTCATCCGTTGCGCGCACGGAGAGTCCGGCGCCGAGCTCCGCGGCGCCGCGGATGCGTTGCGCGATGTCGACGACGATGCGGATCGTGTCGTCACCCACCTCCGGGTACCGTTTGGAAAGCATCCGCACCTCCTCGGCCGCGGGGAGGTAATCCATGGCGATCGGCGCGAAACGGTCGAGCTGCGCGGCGTCGATGTTGAACGTGCCGGAGAACTCGTCGCCGCGATTCACGGCGGCGATGAACTGCACCGTGTCGGGGATCGCGAGGAACTGATTCGTGATGGGGTTGAAGATGCGCCGCGTGGTGTCGAGCGCCGGCATGAGCGCGTTGCGCGCGCTCTCCGGACAGCGATTCAACTCGTCGAGAAACACGAGGAACCGGCGGCGGTGATCCGTCTGCGCGGCTTCGAGTGCGATGAGGATCTCGGTGGGGAGGAACGCCGTGACCGGCGCGCCGCTCTCCGAGGAGCGGACCTGGAGCGTGGCGATGAAGTCCGTGGCTTCGACCACCGCGCTGCAGTTGAAGAAGACGAATTCGTAGCCCATCGCCGTGCCGATGGAGCGGGCCAGGACGGTCTTGCCGCAGCCTTGCGGGCCGTCGAGGAGGATGTTGCGGCCGTTCTCGAGCAGCACTTGGAGCTTGCGCGAGACGATCGGGTCGAGCCACATGTCGGCGATCTCGAATTCGAGCAGTTGCAGGAGCTCGACTTCGATGTAGCCGCGGTCTTCGCGCTGCTTCTTCTCGACGCGCGTGACGCGCACGAGGCAGCGGACGCCGGAACGGATGCGCGGGTCTTTGGAGAGCACGACTTTCGGCGCGCGTTTGCCGTCGAGCTTCGTCGCGCGGTAGAGAAAGTCGCGGCTCTTCTCGACCGGATTCGGCTCGAAGACGGCCTCCATGACCGTGCCGACATGGATGTCTTCGCTGCTGAGTTTGGAAGGCATGCGGGGAAGTATCGCATCGGAGGCGGGCCCAATTTGCGTTGCTGATTATTGGTTGCTAGTTGCTGGTGTTTCTTCTACCAGCAACCAGGAACCAGCAACCAGTAACTACGCAGGCCCGCCTCCTCACGAGTGTTGTTGAAAGGCGAACCGTTGCCGATCGCCGCGTCCCGGCTCGTTGCAGGCGGGAGCGCTCGCGCCAACGCGTTCCGAGGAATGAGGAACGCGTCATCACGCGTGGTAGCGCCGCCCGTCGCCTGCTTCGCGACTCGTCCGGAAATCGATGGTGTGACGGTGTGGCGGCATCAGCTGCCGTCCCACAGGCGCCGGGCGAGCTCTCGTGAGAATTCGAGGTGGTATACCGCAGCGCCGGGCGCCACGCGAGGACCGCTCCCACCTGAGTGGTCGTCACACGCGCGTGGCCCGGGCAGCCGCCGCGCATTAGGATTCTGGAACCGGGGCGCGGAAGCTGCCTGCAGCCGGTCTCGCGACCGCTGCGAACATCAGAGACCGCAAGGGCCTCGGGCCGGACGAATCTTGTTTGACGCGAGTGATGCAGTACCGGTCAGAGTCCGATCAATCGTGTGAAGGCTGGATTCGAAGGGGATGTGCGCCGCCGGTCGGCAGCGCAGTGTGATGGGCTGCCTACCGGAGGCGCGAAGTCTCTGCCTGCTGTGCCGCCGATGTTCCGGCGGTCCCTCGTGCAAAGTGCGGTTTTGTCAAAGAAGATGCAGCGGGTAGGTCCACGGCGACGCGCCACGAAAACGGACGCGCGCCGCGGTCGAGTCGGCAAATGCCGGCGACGAGGTGCGTGCTCTGGTTTTCGTAAACGGACGTCATGAACTTCCTTTCGATCTTCGATTTGACAAGTTGTCGCGGCGACTCGCCGCGGCCAAAAGGGTCGGGTATTGTAGCACTAGAGACGCGTAGCGATCCACCAGGTATTTCCCCAGCGATCGATGACGCCGCCGTTCCGGTCGCCATAATCATGATCCGCCGGCTCCATCTGCGAGGTCGCGCCGGCGTCGAGCGCCCGCCGATACCAGGCGTCGCAGTCGTCGACGTAGAGGTACGTGGAGGCTGGCGCCGCCTTCCACTGCTGCTTCTCCTGCCCAGCCATGATCATCGAGTCGCCGATCCGAGCCTCGGCATGTTTGCCCGGCTCGTGAAGCGTGGTCTCGGCGCCGAATGCCTTGCCGAGAAAGTCGAGGAAGGCGGAGAGGTCGGGGACGATGTAGTAGGGCGTGACGGTGTGAAAGCCTTCAGGCATCTTGCTGTTTTTCATGCGCGTAAGATGCGCCCGAGGGCGTGCGTGCGTATTGTAAAAATCGGAAGGACGACGCCGTGTCATCCTGAGCCCCGAAGAGGGCGAAGGATCTCCCGGCTTGGACGCTCGTCGCCCGCATCAGGAGATCCTTCGCCGTCTTCGCGGCTCAGGATGACACGGCCTCACCTCAGCAGGATGGGGCTCGCGTGCCATATTGGAAAACGAAACCGGTGAGCGGGCGTCCCGCCCGCGAGTCGTCGGGCGTCTCGCCCGGCGACCTTTCCGCACGACGCGGCAGCGGCACGAGACGTGCCGCTGCTTGCGGGCGAGACGCCCGCTCACCTCATCACGATGTGGCTCGCGTGGGCGGTGCGGCTGGCGAGGTAAGCGGTCGGATTGATGCCGGCGAACGCGCGGAAGTCGTGGATGAAGTGTGGCTGGTCGTAGTAGCCGCACGACAACGCGACATCCGCCCAATCGACATCCTGCGCGTCATGAATCCGTCGGATCGCCTGATGAAAACGGCGCACGCGGCAGAAGGCCTTCGGCGTCATGCCCACTTCGTTGCGGAAAACGTCCGCAAACCGCCGGCTGCTCATTCCGATCTTCTCCGTCACTGCGGCGATCGCATGCGTCTTTTCGAACGCGCGCAATGCGAAGCGCACGGCGGGATGCGATTCCATCGGCCGGGCGATGCGTTCCAGCAGCACCTGTTCGAGTACTTGCAGCCGCGTTTGCGGGGGCGCCTCGAGCATGCGTTCGCGCAGGCGGGCGCCGCGCCAGAGGTCTTCGAGCGCGATCTGCTGATCCCGCACTTCGCCGACCGGCGGTTTGAAGAACGGCCACGCGCCGCCCGGACGAAACTTCACGCTCGCCACCGCCGGCTGCACGGCGTCGATGATGTCGAACTGCGATTGCGCGCCGACGAGCAACGTGCCGCTCGTGTTCTCGAACCGCCCGACGTCGCGCCGGTCGTAGATGGGAATGCGGTCTTCGTACAGGTTGACGATGATGGCGACGGAGCCGTCCGGCAGGATGCGCTCCAGCCGATGCGCCGGCGCCGGCTCCCCCTCCCACAGCCACATCATCTCGACGAAGTCGGAAAGCGGCGGGCCGGGACGATGAACGGCGTGCATCGTCCTAAGCCCGAGCCTCGGCCGACCTTCCCGCGCGGTACAGCAGCGCGCAGACGGCGAGCACGACGATGCCGCCGACGAGTTTTGCCACGCCGCCTTCGAGCCAGGTGAACGTCTTCGACGCGAAGTGGATGTTCGAAAGCGCGTTCGACAGCGCGGAGCCTTTCCACTGGTCGGCGACCACGACGAGGATGGCGATCGCGACGCCGATCAGGCCTTCGCCGGCGATCATGCCGGACGCGGCGAGCACGCCGGGATCGCCTTCCATCGCCTTCTCCTTGCGCCGCGAGTCGACGATGCGGCGCACGATGCCGCCGACGAAGATCGGCGTCAGCGTCGCGAGCGGCAGGTAGATGCCGATCGCGAACGACAGGCCGGGGAGGCCGGCGATCAGCGCGCAGATCGCGAACGCGGCGCCGGTGCCGACGAGGCCCCAAGGCAGCGAGCCGGCGAGCACGCCTTCGATGACGGTTTTCATCAGCGTCGCCTGCGGCGCGGCGAGTTGCGCCGAGCCGAACTTGAACGCGCTGCCGAGCAGGAGGACGGTGCCGGCGATGGCCCAGCAGGCGAAGGCGGCGCCGATGAACTGTCCGAACTGTTGGCGCGCGGGCGTCGCGCCGACGATCTGCCCGGTCTTCAAGTCCTGCGAGATGTCGCCCGCCTTCGAGGCGGCGATGCAGACGACGGTGCCGACGGTGAGGATTGCCGCGCGCGCGGAAGGATCGGTCCAGCCGCACAGAACGAAGATGACGGAGACGCCGAGAAGCGTGACGAGCGTCATGGCCGAGGTGGGGTTGGAGGAGACGCCGATCAGGCCGACGATGCGCGACGAGACGACGACGAAGGCGATGCCGAAGATCGCCACGCCGATCGCGGCGACGAAGCGTTGCGCGAAATTCATGTCGCCGGCGAGCAGGCCGGGGACGAATGCGAGCGTGAGGATGACGCCGATCGGGACGACGAGGACGACCCACGACGGCAGATCGCGATCGGTACGCGGCGTTTCCGCGCCGTCCGCGACTTCCGGCCCGCCCGTGTTGCGCAAGCCTTTGACGACCGCGGCGAACGAGCTCCACATCGTCGGCAAGGCGCGTAAGACGGCGACGATGCCGGCCGCGGCGACCGCGCCGGCCCCGATGTAGCGCACGTACTTCGACCAGATCTGCGACGCGCTCAGTTGCGCGATCGGCGTCGTTGTCTCGGGGAAGAGCGGCGCGACGAGTCCCGCGCCGACGAGCGCGATCAGCGGCGTCAGCACGAGCGCGGAGATCAGGCTGCCCGAGACCATGATCGACGACTGCTTGTAGCCGAGGATGTAGCCGACGGCGAGCAGGGCGGGGGCGATCTCCAACGCCAGCTCCGCTTTCGGTAGCACCGGGATCTGCGTCGCGATCGCCGAGGGCATGAGCATGAACGCGCCGATGGCGAGCTTGATGATGGCGCCGGTCCCGAGGCCGATGAAGATCCACTTGCCGCCAGATGACGCGGCGGTCGTCGCGCGGAGCACTTCCGCGCAGGCGGTGCCTTCCGGGTACGGCAGCTCATCGGCGGAACGGACGATGAGCAAGCGCCGCAACGGAATCATCGCGGCGATGCCGAGGTAGCCGCCGAGCAACGCGAGGATCGCGACCTGCCAGAACGGCGGTGTCATGCCCCAGAGGAAGAGCGCGGGGATCGTGAAGATCGTGCCGGTGGCGAGC
>JAFAVZ010000476.1 GCA_019242175.1 Acidobacteriota bacterium | reverse complement strand
GCGGAGAGTCGCGCAACGCCTTCGCCGAGCCGCGTGGTTTGCGTGTCGACGAACGCCGTCGATGCAGTGCGCTCGCCGAGCGGCGGCAACCGGTTTGCGAACGCGATGGCGGCGACGCTGGCGATGAGGATCAGCAACAGAATCGCGAGCCGGCGACGCCACGTCATGCGCCAAGAGTAACGTGGGAACGGGCTTCTGCCCGTTCCGGAGCGGGCTGAAGCCCGCTCCCACGTACCTTACCGATCGAGGATCAGTAGCGTCGACGTCGCCGACGCGTACAACTTCCCTTCTCCGTCTTTGAGCGTCGCCTCCGCGAACGCCGCGCGGCGACCGAGCGACACCACCCGTCCCTCGGCGCGCAGCGGGCCGGTGTCGCGCGTGATCGGCTTGTGGTACGCGATCTTGAGCTCGAGCGTCGTGTAAGCCTGCGTCGCGGAGAGCCGTGTGTGCACCGCGCAGCCGCACGCGGAGTCGAGCAGCGTCGCCGCGTAGCCGCCATGCACGCTGCCGATCGGGTTGTACGCGTGCTCCCCGGGCGTGCCGGTGAAGAGCGCGTAGCCCGGCTCGACGGCGGACAGCGTGAACTGCAGCGACTCCGCGATTCCGGGCTTGCGGCCAGCCGCCAGGAGCGCGCGCAGCTGCGAGATTCCATCCAATCCGGAGCCGACTTCTTCGACGAGACTGGTCATTCAATCCTCCAGGCCGAGGCGTTGCTTGATGAGATGACGGGAGGCGGCGAGGCGAGCGTCGGAACGCGTCGCATCGGATTCGCCGCGCGCCAATGCGAGCGCTCCGGCGAGCTCCGCGACGGCCGAACTGGCCAACGCCTCGGCGTTCTCGCGTCCGAGCTCGATGAGGCGTTGTGCGACGGCGTCAGTCCATCGACGCACGCCCGCGGCGAACGCGCGCCGCCATGACGGCGCGAGACGCGGCAGATCGCCGAGGAGCGCGGCGACCGGGCAACCAACGGCGTGCGCGTCGCGATGCGCGGGCGAGAGATAGAAGTCGATGAAGGCGCACAGGCCGTCCGCAGCGCTACGGCCCGCGGTGGCCGAGGCCCAACGCGCGTTCGCTTCTTCGAACATGCGCTCGATGGCGGCGCCGACCATCGCCTCTCGGGAACGGAAGTGCGCGTAGAAGCCGCCGTGCGTCAGCCCCGCCTTCTTCATCACGCCGGCGACCGCGATGCGATGCGGCCCCTGGGTGCGGATCGCCTTCGCCGCTTCCTTCAACACGCGAGTGCGCGTGCTCGCCTTGTGCTCCGCGTCGTAGCGCATCGGGATGAAATGATGCGCATCATCCAAAGCGCTGTCAATGCTTCGAAGGGAACGCGTTGCGGATGCGGCTGGCAAGCTTCTCGTCGTAAGCCATGGGCCCACATCATAGATTTGCATCGCGTAAAGACGACGCGAAGTTCGCCTGTCCGCAGCATCGCGTTGGAACGTGCTGTGATACGTTCGGTGCATGCGGAAACGCATCGGCATCCTCACCGGAGGCGGCGACGTCCCGGGCGTGAACGCGGCGCTCAAATCCTTCGTCTGGCGCATCGACGAAGGAAGCGAAGTCATCGGCCTGCGCCGCGGCTGGCAGTCGCTGATCAACGTCCGCACCGAGCCCGACGCCGACAACGCGAAGTGGGTGAAGCCGCTCCATCGCCTCAACACGCGCACCATCGACCGCAGCGGCGGCACGATCCTCCACACGTCGCGCGTCAACCCGGAGATCTGCAAGCCGGAGATCGTGCCCGAGCACCTCCGCGACGAGATGGGTGCGCCGGACGAGCGCGGGCGTTTCGACCTCACCGCCGCCGCGCTCCGTTCCATCGAGTTCCTCCAGCTCGACTGCATCGTCGCTCTCGGCGGCGATGGCACGCTGACGTTCGCTCGCCGGCTGCATCGGGAAGGCGTGCCGATCATCGCCATCCCGAAGACGATGGACAACGACGTCTTCGGCACCGACTACTGCCTCGGTTTCTCCACGGCCGTGACGCGGTCCGTGATGTTCATCAACGACCTCCGCACCGGCGCCGGATCGCACGAACGCTTCCTCGTCGTGGAGCTTTTCGGCCGCTACTCCGGGGAGACTTGCCTCCTCGCGTCTTACCTCGCCGGCGCCGACCGCGCGCTCCTCGCCGAAGTGCCGTTCGAGCCGGAGAAGGTGTACGAGATGCTCGCCGCGGACAAGCGCGACAACCCGAGCAACTACGCCGTGGTGGCGATCTCGGAAGGGGCGACGATCGTTGGCGGCGAGACGATCGCCACCGGCGATCCCGACGCCGTCGGCAATCGCAAGCTCGGCGGCATCGGCGGCATCCTGAGCGACTATCTCGAGATGCGCTCGCGGGACAAAGTCATCTACCAGCGCCTCGCCTACCTCATGCGCTCCGGCGTCCCCGACTCGCTCGACCAACTCGTGGCGAACAACTTCGGGAGCCTCGCGGCGGATCTGCTGCGGCGCGGCGAGCACGGGACGATGGTGGCGGTCGTCGACGGCCGTTACGCAGCGGTCCCGATCGAGCTCGGCGGCTCGGCGAAGAAACGCGTCGACATCGACCGTTTCTACGACGCGGAGAATTACCGCCCGAAGGTGGCGGATGTGCTAGGGATGCCGATGTTCCTGCACTGAGGTGTCCAATGTAGGGCCGGCTCTCCAGCCGGCCCCAGTCGACGGCAATGGGCCGGCTGGAGAGCCGGCCCTACATTTTCACCGCACATACGCGCGGAAATTCACGTCGAACTTCAGATACAGCGTCGAGGCGGTGATCGGCTTCGACTCGATCCGTCCGTCGAGATCTCCGTCGCGATTGCTGCGTACGCGCACTTTGAAGTTCCCGCTCTTGAAATCGGACGACTCGAAGATGCCCGCTCCGTGCTCGATGAACACGCGCACCGGCTGGCGGTTGCTGTTGATCAAGAGCACGACTCCTCGCGTCTCGGCGGGAAAGGCGTATTCGATCTGGGTGAAATCGACGTTTTGGGCGAGCGGCTTGTCGGCGAGGACGATCTTGATGTCGTCGGTGCGGCCGGTCGTCATGTTCTGTTGATTGCCGACGGCGTAACAGTAAGTCAGGTTCACGGCCTCGGAGTTGATCATCAACGTCCCCTCGGCCTGTCCTGGATCGATGGCCAGCGCGGGGACGGCGGCGAGGAGCAACGCGAGCGTCAGAAGCGTCTTGCGCATCGATGAAAAGCCTTTCCGAATTGATGTTTCGGAAGTGTATCACCGGCGTGACGAACGCACACGACGATGTGCACGCGGAATCAGGTGACTACAATGCGCGCCATGCGTCGAATCGTCCTCGCACTGCTTCTTCTCGCCACCCCGCTCTTGGCCCAACAACCACCGCCATACCCGACTTACGACCGGGAGCTCGAGGCGACCACGAAGCAGATCGACGACGTGATGTGGCACCTCAAGCTCGGCGACGCGGCGAACATCGACAAGGTCGAGCTCACGAGCAAGCCGGGACGCGACGACAACCCGACCGGCCAGGGCGCGGGCAATCCAATGATCATCCCCGCGTACGTTTTCACGCCGAAGACGCTGCGCGGCAAGGCGCCGCTCATCGTGTTCGTGCACGGCGGCGTGCATGCGGACATGGACTCGAGCTACGCGCACATCATCCGCGAGCTGCTCGACCAGGGCTACGTGATCGTCGCTCCCGAATACCGCGGCAGCACCGGCTACGGCGGCTACTTCTACGATCAGATCGACTACGGCGGCGCGGAAGTCGATGACGTGAAAGCGGCGCGCGACTGGGCCGTCGAGAACCTGACGACGATCGACACGAAACGCATCGGCATCCTCGGCTGGTCTCACGGCGGCTACCAGACGCTGATGAACATCTTCCGCTGGCCCGATGCCTACCAGGTCGCGTACGCCGGCGTGCCGGTGAGCGATCTCGTGCAGCGCATGGGCTACAAGGGCCAGGGCTACCGCAACACGTTCAAGGACTTCATCGGCAAAGAGGCGAAGGACGATCCGATGGAGTACCGCCGCCGTTCGCCTTACTTCCACGCCGACAAGCTCGCGACGCCGCTCCTCATCCACACGAACACGAACGACGAAGACGTGAACGTGATGGAGGTGGAGCACCTCATCGACGCGCTGAAAGCGAACGGCAAGAAGTTCGAGTACAAGATCTACCAGGCCGCACCTGGCGGCCACCGCTTCAACCGCATCGACACGAAGCTGGCGAAGGAGTCGCGGCAGGAGGTCTATGCGTTCTTAGCGAAGTACCTGAAGTGACGAGCAGTTGCCGTTGCTGGTTGCTGGTTGCTTGCGCAGTCGCGCCTGGAACGCAGAGATGCGCAAGTAACTAGCAACTAACAACCAGTAACCACTACGTCCACTCCTCCCGCCCCGTCTTTCCCTTCGGGTTGCGGGAGTATTTGCGGCGATCCACGTCGGGAACGTGGATCTCGCGCGGCGGGCGGGTGCGGTCGAACTCTTCGCAGAAGTGGATCGTCTCTTCGATCAACTCGTCGAACGTAGCCGCAGGCGGCTCTCCG
>JAFAVZ010000415.1 GCA_019242175.1 Acidobacteriota bacterium | reverse complement strand
CGCTCCGGTCCTGGCGATGGTGCTGGCGCTTGTTGTTTATCCGATCTTCCGACTCGTGCGCCGTGTGCTCGGCGTCACCTCGTCGAGCTGTGTTTGCGTCGGGGCCCGGTTCGAGGAGGTCAAGCCCCAGCCGGATGGGACGCTGATGCTGGTCGCCTCGGGCGTCGCCGTGGAGGCGGGCCAGGCGAGCGAATGTTACGAGCGCTACCAGGGCCAGGTGCTGGGAATTCAAGCGGGGTGGGTACTGGACGGGCTGCATTACCTGAGCGGAGGCGCGGTCGGCTTTGCTCGCGGACTCAACGACACGCCGAAGATCGTCGCCCTTCTGATCGCCGGCGAGGCGCTCTCCCCGGGCACGATCACGCCCAATGTCGGACTCGCCCTGGTTGCCGTCGTGATGGCGATCGGCGGAGTCCTGAACGCGCGCAAGGTCGCCGACACCATGAGCAAGAAGATCACCCGCATGAGTCCCGGCCAGGGCTTCACCGCCAACCTCGTGACGGCGCTCTTGGTCTCTTGCGCCAGCCGCTACGGCCTGCCCGTGTCCACCACGCACTGCTCGGTCGGCTCGCTTTTTGGCATCGGCCTGGTCAACCGCACGGCAAAGGTCAAGATGATCCTCACGATCCTCGTCGCCTGGGTGACGACGCTGCCGACGGGTGCCGCCATGGCCGCGGGTCTGTATCTTCTCCTGCAGGCGATCGGCATTTGAACCCCGAACACCAACCCGAAGCGTGAGCGAGGGAGCAGGTGCTCGTACAAAAAGTCGTGGCCGGGGCCGGTACGCCGACCCCGGGCGAGACCGCGAAAACCGGGGTCGGAGTACGGACCCCGGCCACGAACCAAGAGGTACTGAATATGCGCTATGCGTTCCTCATCAGTCTTCTTCTCGGAGGCACGTCCATGACCATGGCACAGGAGGCGAAGACGTTGATCTACCAGTTCAAGGTGACGACCATCGACGGGCAGAAGATCGACCTTGCCAAGTACAAGGGGAAGGTGCTCCTCATCGTCAACGTCGCCAGCGAGTGTGGCTACACGAAGCAGTACAAGGAGCTGCAGGCGCTTCACGCCAAGTACGCCAAGGACGGCCTGGCGATCCTCGCGTTTCCGTGCAACGACTTCGGCCAGCAGGAGCCCGGCGATGACGCGAAGGTCAAGGACTTTGCCAAGAAGGAGTACGGCGTTCAATTCGATCTGTTCAGCAAGATCAAAATCCTCGGCAAAGACGGAGCGCCGCTGTATCAGTTCCTCACGTCCAAGAAGACCAACCCGAACCATGCGGGCGATGTGAAGTGGAACTTCGAGAAGTTCATCATCGGCCGCGATGGGACGATCATCGCGCGTTTCCAGTCGGACACCGAACCGGACGCCGCCGACCTGATGGACGTGCTTCGGCGGGAATTGGCGAAGAAATGACCATTTAGCCGGCGAGCTTGCTCGCCGCGGACGTCGCGCTTGCAATTGGATGCATCCCGTGGCAAGCGCCGGAGCCCGCGGCGAGCTTGCTCGCCGTCTAAACGAAAAATTTTTCGCCCAGGCGCTGAAACGCGAGCTACATTGGAGTGACACCCCGGCCTGCGCTAAAGGTGCACCCATGAAGGCTCCGTCCCGCTCGCTTGCCACCGGTCTGTTCCGTTTTATCCTCGTCGCGCTGCTCGCCACCGTGATGCTGATCGGCACCACGCTCCTGATCGCGCAGCTGACCGCCTGGCTGCAGGCCGGCGACTGGCATAGCACCCGCAACCTCACGATCGGCGTCATCTGCGGCATGATCGTTTGGCTCTTCGTCGCGGTCTTTCACCTTCGCCGCGAGACGCACAAGTTCCCCTTCACGCAGCGCGAGCCGTTCATTCTCAAGGCGAAGACGGTGCTGCACGAGATGGGCTATGCCCTGACCTCCGAGCATGTCCACTCACTCTGGTTCGCTCCCTACTTTCATTCCTACCTCTTCGGCGGCGGCATCCACATTACCCTTGAAGACGACGAAGCGCACCTCACGGGGCCAAAGGTGTCGCTGGAGATCTTTCGCCGCTACCTGCGCCTCTTGAACCACGTGCAACGGATGCATCAATACCTCCAGGACCATCGCAAGGTAACGGACAATCTGCTCAAGCGCGTCGAACTTCAGCTTCGATGCGAGCCAGGCCAGCTCGAAGCGGTTCGACGAAATGTCATCGAGGTGCTCAAGAAGGACGCCGACGTGGTTTGCGAGGTCAACTTGCTCGTTCACAGCGAGCACGGCATCCGCGAGGACACGGTGGAGTTTCAGGTCCGCGAATGGCTCGAGCAGGAAGGAATCATCTGCGACATCCACAAGGGCGTCGTCCAGTTCGCCGAGGTCGTTCGTCCCGAATTGCAGGCGGTTTAGCCGCTCGCCCTGGGCGAGCGCAGACTCCTCGCACATTCGGCACGTGACGACGTTCGCGCTCGCCGCACGCGAT
>JAFAVZ010000036.1 GCA_019242175.1 Acidobacteriota bacterium | reverse complement strand
GACCAGAGCGTTTGGGAGCTCGCGGCGCAACGGCAACAGCGGACGAACATCGGCCCGTATCGGGTCGTGAAAATGCTCGGCGAAGGCGGCATGGGCAGCGTCTTCCTCGCCGCCCGAGACGACGAACAATTCGAGCAACGCGTCGCGATCAAGCTCGTGCGCGGCGGCCACGCGATGCTGCGCCGCTTCCGCCAGGAACGGCAGATCCTCGCGGCGCTCGAGCATCCGAACATCGCGCGTCTCTTCGACGGCGGCCAGACGTCCGACGGCCTGCCGTATCTCGTGATGGAGTACGTCGAGGGCACGCCGATCGATGCGTACTGCGCCGGCCGACCCATCGCCGCGCGTCTGCGTCTTTTCCTGCAACTGTGCGACGCCGTGCAATACGCGCATCGCAACCTCGTCATCCATCGCGACATCAAACCGGCGAACGTGCTCGTCACGCGAGATGGTGTGCCGAAGCTGCTCGACTTCGGCATCGCGAAGCTGACGTCCGACGAGGAGCTGCGCCACGACGCGACGGTCACGCGTCTTATGACCCCCGACTACGCCAGCCCGGAGCAACTCCTCGGCAAGCCCGTCACGACCGCGACGGACGTTTACTCGCTCGGCATCCTGCTGTTCGAGATCCTGACCGGTACTCGGCCGTTCCACGGCAAGAATCGGACGATCGAAGTGGAGGCGCCGTTGCCGAGCAGCGTGGCGCACGTGCGCGGATTGCGCGGCGATCTCGACGGCATCCTGCTGACGGCGCTGGAGCCCGATCCGGCGCAGCGTTACGGCTCGGTCGAAAAGTTCGCGGACGACATCCGCAAACATCTCGAAGGGCATCCCGTTTCCGCGCGCAGCGGATCGGTCGTCTATCGCTGGACGAAGTTCCTCAAGCGGAACAAGTACATCGTGACGGCGAGCGCGGCGGGGCTCGTGATGGCGACCATGTCGTTCACGGCGATCGTGAAAGAGAAGCGGATGGCGGAGCGGCGTTTCGAACAGGTACGCACGCTCGCGCGCTCGATGGTGTACGAGATCCACGACGCGATCGCGCCTATTCCCGGCTCGACGGCCGCGCGCGAGCTGATCGTCCGTCGCGCGCTCGGCTATCTCGATGCGATCGCCGGCGAGGCGAGCTCGAACACGCCGCTGCAGATGGAGCTCGCCGGCGCGTACGAACGAGTCGGCGACGTGCAGGGCCTTCCGTACAACGCCAACCTTGGCGACACCGCGGGCGCATTGGCGAGTTATCGGAAGGCGATCGCGATCGCGGCGCAGGTGCGCGACAGCGAGCCGGAGAATGTCGAAGCTCTGCGTCTGCTCGCCGATCTGCACGACCGCGCCGGCCTCGTGCAGCAGCGCGCGTTGCGTTGGTACGGCGCGCTGCAGGATCACGAACAGGCGCGCGCGATCCGGGAGAGCCTTCCCCAGGACGTCGCGGGCGATCTGCTGCTCGCGCGGACGTACGTCGGCATCGGAGACTCCGTTTACCAGGGCAACATCCGCGCGCCGCTTCAGGACTACGAGCGAGCGCTGAAGATCCTGGAGCGGATTCCGCCGAACGGTCCGCATCGCGCGCGCTTCCTCGTCGAGCTCGGACGCACGCATCAGCGCCTCGGCGGCTACTTCACCGGCCCGCACGCGCGCAATCCCGAAGCGGCGCTCGCGCATCATCGCGCGGCGGAAAAGGCGCTCGAGGACCGGATGAAGATGGATCCGGATGATGCCGTCGCGCGGCGCAATTACGCCGATCAGCTGGTGATGACGGCGACGCTGCAGAACACGATCGGTGACCAGGTGGGCGTGTTGGACGGAACGGCGAAGGCGCTGCCGATTCTGCGCGCGCTGGCGAATGCCGATCCGGACAACGTGGAGGCCCAACGCGACGTGGCGTTCGTGCTCGAGCAACGCGCGCACGCGCAAGCCGGCGCCGACGCGGATCAGTCTTACGACGAGGCACTCGCCATCCGGCAGCGGCTCGTGGCGCGGGACAAGAGCAATCGCGAAGACCAGCGCGGCATCTATGGGACGTACGCCGGCTTGGCGCAGAAGGCCGCGGATCGTGGGGATGGGGCGCGGGCGATCCGTTATGCGGCAGCCGCGAAGACCGCGGCCGCAGTGCTGGGGATGAAGTATGTAGGGCCGACTCTCCAGTCGGCCCAGCATTAGAAACTGGGCCGGCTGGAGAGCCGGCCCTACGTTTTCTACTCCTTGATCGAGACCGGCTTCAGGCCGCGCTGCTCCAGCAGCGGCTCCACGATCGGATCGCGACCGCGGAAGGCGCGGTAGAGGCTCGCCGCCTCCGCCGATCCGCCGCGGGAAAGGATCATGTCCCGGAACTTCTGGCCGTTCGCACGGGTCATGCCGCCGTTCTCGCGGAACCAGTAGTACGCGTCGTCATCGATCACTTCCGACCACAGGTACGCGTAGTAGCCGGCCGAATAGCCGCCGCCCCAGATGTGCGAGAAGTAGTCGGTGTGGTAGCGCGGCGGCACTTCGGCGAGCGCGATGTTGAAGCGCTCCAGCGTCGCCGGCTCGAACTTGTTGACGTCCTGCTGCGGCGCGTCGGCCGGAAGCGTGTGCCAGCCCATGTCGAGCAGCGCGGCGGCGAGGTACTCGGTCAGCGCGTAGCCCTGATTGAACGTCTTCGACTTCTTGATCTTCTCCACCAGCTCGGCCGGCATCGGCGCGCCGGTCTTGTAGTGCTTCGCGTAGTGGGCGAAGACCTGCTGGTCGAGAGCCCAGTGCTCGTTGAACTGCGACGGGAACTCGACGAAGTCGCGCGGCACGTTCGTGCCCGCCGTCGACGGGTACTGATTGTTCGAGAACATGCCGTGCAGCGCGTGGCCGAACTCGTGGAAGATCGTGTTCACGTCGTCGAAGCTGAGGAGCGCCGGCTCGCCGGCGGCCGGCTTCTGAAAGTTCGTCACGTTGAAGACGACTGGCTTCGTGCCGAACAGCTTGTTCTGATCGACGAAGCTGTCCATCCACGCGCCGCCGCTCTTGTTCGGGCGGGCGAAGTAGTCGCCGTAGTACAGCGCCATGGACTTGCCGTCGGCGTCGAAGACTTCCCACACGCGGACGTCGGGGTTGTAGACCGGGATGTCCTTGCGCTGCTTGAACGTGATGCCGTACAGCTGGCCGGCGGCGTAGAACACGCCGTCCTGCAGCACGTGGTCGAGCTCGAAGTACGGCTTCACCTGCGACTCGTCGAGGTCGTACTCCGCCTTGCGCACCTTCTCGGCGTAGAAGTCCCAATCCCACGCCGCGAGCTTGAAGTTGCCCCCCTCGGCGTCGATGAGCTTCTGCATCTTCGCCGCTTCGTCCTTTGCCTTGGCCGTGGCGCCCGGCACGAGGTCGGACATCAGCTTGATGGCCGTCTCCGGCGTCTTCGCCATCTGGTCATCGAGCGAGTAGGCGGCGTAGGTGGGGTAACCGAGGAGCTTGGCTTTCTGGGCGCGGAGCTGGGCCAGGCGGGTGACGATCGCCTTGGTGTCGTTCTCGCCGCCGTGGTTGCCGCGCATCACGGAAGCGTTGAAGAGCTTCTCGCGGACGGCGCGGTTCTGGAGGGACTGGAGCGCGGGCTGCTGGGTGGTGTTGCGGAGGCGGAGCAGGTACTTGCCCGCCGGCATCTTCGCATCCTTCGCCGCCTCGGCCGCCGCGGCGATCTCGGCGTCGCTGAGACCGGCGAGCTGCGCCTTGTCATCGATGACGACGGCGGAGGCATCGGTGTCGGCGAGGACCTTCTTGCGGAAGTCGGTGGTGAGCGTCGACTCCTCTTCGTTCAGCTTCTTGAGCTTCGTCTTGTCGGCATCATTGAGGAGCGCGCCGGAGCGGACGAAGTTGCGGTAGTAGCGCTCCACGAGGTACTTCGCCTCGCCGTCGAGCCCGAGCTTGTCGCGCGTGTCGTAGATCTTTTTCACGCGGGCGAAGAGCTTCGGGTTGAGGTTGATGGCGTCCTGATGGGCCGAGAGCTTCGGCGCCATGTCCGACTCCACTTCCTGGATGGTGTCGTTGGTGTTCGACTGGCTGAGGTTGAAGAAGACTTTCGCGGTGCGGTTGAGGACGGCGCCCGCTTTCTCCAACGGGACGATCGTGTTGTCGAACGTCGGCTCGGCCTTGTTGTTGGCGATGGCCTCGACCTCGGCCAGGTTGTCCTTCATCCCTCTCTCGAGGGCCGGCTTGTAGTCGCTGTCCTTGATCTTGTCGAAGGGAGGAGCCTGGAAGGGGAGGGTGCTCTTTGCGTAGAACGGATTGGTGCGGGTGGACTTCGTAGCGGTCGATTTCTTTGCTGCCGACTCCGGCTTCGCGTAGGCGGATGCGGCGATGCATAGCGCGAGGGCGAGGAATGTCACATTTCTTTTCATGCGGAGGGTGAGAAGGATGGCGGCCGGGCGGTTATGCCCGCGACGGTTACGAAAGGGGAACGTAGGTTGAAAACGGAGGGCCGGCTCTCCAGCCGGCCCGATATCGAAGCTGGGCCGGCTGGAGAGCCGGCCCTACATTCACGCCGTCTTCCCTACGAACCCTTGCGTCACCGGGACGCGCCGTCCTGCGAGCAGGGCCGCTACGTCCATCGCCGTCGCTGGCTCCAGCTCGGTGAGGGGGCGGAGGTAGTCGCCTTCCATGACCGAGAGCGGGTGGCCGTCGCGCCAGGCGATGCGGTTCGAGGCCACGGCGCGGACGCGTTCGCCGGCGGTCACGATGCCAATGAGGTTCAGCGGGTCGGCGGCGCTGATGACGACCACGCGCCCGTCAGGCGTCGAACGGCGGATCTCGCGCAGCTTTTCGACGGCGTCGGGAAGGGCGAACTGTTCGCCGGACATGCCGCCGACGAAGCGTCCGCCGCGGATCTCGCCGCGCGCTTCGAGGCGGCGGTAGACGCGAGACAGCTCGCGCCACGTGGCGACGTTCGGCTCGCGCACGAGCAGGCGGCGGAACACGACGCCGTAGCGCCGGAGCAGCGCGTGCGCCTGCGCCTCGACCGCTTCCTCGCGCGTCAGCTGTGCGTTGCCCAGCACGGACCAGCGGCCGGCGAGGCGATTGCTGTTCGAGGCGCCCACGAGGGCGCGCAGGCCGGCGAACCCGTCGGAGGTCACGAGGCCGGCCGCGACGAGCTCGGCGAGCGCGGCTTCGTCTCCGAGGTCGCGGGAGAAGGAGGCACCGCGTTGGCGGAGCGCTTCGAGCACGTTGCGCGCGTTGTCGCCGAGGACCATCTCGGATTCGCCGCGGAGCGTTTGCCAGGCGGCGGCGTTCTCCCGGAGGTAGAGCGCGATCGGCGTCGCGGCGATCACCGTCGACGGCGCGGAGGAAAGACGGGCCCAACCGACGTCGCCGCCGAGGCAGAGCGTGTCGAGAAGCGAGGGGTCGTAACGATCCATGCGCGCGGGCAGGATCGAGCGCTCCCACGCCGCGGCCGCGACTTCGAAGCCGTCGAGCTGGCCGAGGATGGCGTGGAGGCCATCGACGCCGGCGAGCTTCGCGCTCGGCGTCACGTGCTGCCAGGCGAAGAGGAAACGGAGAAAGTCCGCGGCCGTGACCGGCTCGATCTCGGCGCGGAGACGCGTCAGCGTGTAGCGATGGATGCGCGCGAGCAGGCGGCGCTCGCACCATTCCTGCCGCCCGACTTCTTCGAACGTGCCGCGGAGGATCAGCCCTTCCGATTCGAGCGTGAGCAACGCCAGATCGACGGCGCTGATCTCGACCGCGAGCGACGCGGCGATCTCCGCCGCGGTGGTCGGACCGAGGATCGACATGCGGCCGCGGATCAGTTCGACCAAGGCTTCTTCGCGCGTCCAGACGCGGGATGCGCGGGAGGGCGGCGGCGCGAGCTTTGTTTGAAACGAGTGGATGGCGAGCAACTCGGGGAGGCGTTCGGCGGCGATCCAGACGTTTTGCACGAATCCGGCGCGACGCGCTTTCACGAGCGTCTGGAAGAGCGCGGGATCGATGTCCTGCGCGTCTTCGGCGGTGAGGAAGCCGGCGGTGAGCAGCACGTCGTGCAGCTCGTCGGCGTCGCGGGGATCGGGGCGTTCTTCGTCGCGCACGCGGTCGATCGCGGCGGCGTCGAGCGCGCCCATCGTGTCGCCGGCGCGGCGCGTATAGACGGCCTGCGTGCGGCGCTCCTCGAGCGGTGCGTCATCGAGAAACGCGTACGGCTTTGCGTTCAGGATCTCGTGCGAAAGCGGCGACGGCTCAGGCGTGTCGCGCGCGACGAGCTCCAGCTCGTTCGCGTGGATGCTCGTCAGCACGCGCGCGAGGCCGGGGAAGTCCATCGCTTCTTCGAGGCAGTCCCGCACGACCTGGTTGACGAGGGGATGGTCCGGCAGTTGACGATCGCCCGGGATGTTCTCGAAGCACGCCGCGGCATCGGGGAAGACGGCGGCCATCATGTCGTCGGCCATCGTCCGTTGCAGCTGCGGCGCGACCTTCTTGCCGTTGCGGTTGCGAGGCACCGCGAGGGAGATTGTGGTGTTCCAACGCCAACGCGTCTGGAACACCGGCGCGTCGAGGAACGCCTGCACGAGGATGTCCTTCGCCGTCGCCGGATGGAGATAGCGGAAGACGTCTGCGAGCGGGAACGAGTGCTGCGGTCCGAGCGAGAGCAGGATCGCGTCTTCCGTCGCCGCCGCCTGCAGCTCGAAGTTGAACTGGCGGCAGAACCGCTTGCGCAAAGCGAGTCCCCAAGCGCGATTCACGCGGCTGCCGTAAGGCGAGTGCAGGACGAGCTGCATGCCGCCCGACTCGTCGAAGAAGCGTTCGAGGACGAGCGTCTGCTGTGTTGGCAGGACGCCGAGGATGCGCCGCGATTCGGCGAGGTACGCAGCCAGCTCGCGCGCCGCATCGATCGGCACGCCGGCTTCGGTCGCGAGCCACGCGGCGGCGGCTTCGACGTCGTGCAATTGCGGCTCGACGTCCCGGCGCAACGAGCTGACTGCGCGCGAGAGCTCGTCGCTGCGCGCCGGCGCCTCGCCGAGCCAGAACGGGATCGTCGGCGGCGCGCCCTTCGCGTCTGCGACGCGCACCGTGCCGGCGGTGACCTGCATGATCTGCCACGAGCTGTTGCCGAGCTGGAAGATGTCGCCGGCCTGGCTCTCGATCGCGAAGTCTTCGTTCAGCGTCCCGATGAACGTCTCTTCCGGCTCCAGGACGACGCGGTAGTCGGCGACTTCCGGGATCGCGCCGCCGGACGTGAGCGCCAGCAGACGCGAGCCGCGCCGTCCGCGCACAACACCATTCACTTCGTCGCGATGCATGAGCGCGCCGCGGCGTCCGCGTTTCGTGGCGAAGCCTTCCGACGTCATCTGCACCACGGCATCGAAGTCTTCCCGGCGTAGAGCGCGATACGGCTGCGCGCGGCGCACGACGTCGAACAATTCCCCTTCCGCGTATTCGTCGCACGCGGCCTCCGCGACGACCTGCTGCGCGAGCACGTCGAGCGGTGCATCGTGCGCGACGATCTGATCGAGCTCGCCCTGTCGCACGGCGCGGAAGAGCGCGGCGCATTCGAACATGTCGTCGCGCGACATCGGGAAGATGCGCCCTTTCGGCAGTCCCGCGACGGTGTGGCCGGAGCGCCCGACGCGTTGGAGGAACGTGGCGATGCGATGCGGCGAGCCGATCTGGCAGACGAGATCGACATGACCGATGTCGATGCCGAGCTCCAGCGACGCGGTTGCCACCAGCGCCTTCAGCTGCCCATGCTTCAGCCGCGACTCGGCGTCGTGCCGCGCATCCTTCGAGAGACTGCCGTGATGCGCGGTCACCGCTTCTTCGCCGAGGCGATCGGCGAGGTGACGCGCGACGCGCTCGACCATCGTGCGCGTGTTCACGAAGACGAGCGTCGTCTTGTGCTGCCCGACGAGCTCCGTGAGGCGATCGTAGTAGTCCTCCCAGACCTCGTGCGCCATCACCGCTTCCAGCTGCGAACGCGGGATCTCCATGCCGAGGTCCATCGCCCGGCGATGACCTTCATTGATGATCGCGCATGGCGCGCCTGCGGTGAGGTAATCGGCGACTTTCTCGATCGGCTTCTGCGTCGCAGACAAACCGAGACGGAGGAGCGGCTGTTTGGCGACTTCCTGGAGACGCTCCAGCGTGAGCGCGAGATGCGCGCCGCGACGCGTGCCGATCACGGCGTGGATCTCGTCGACGATGACCGTCCGCACCGTCTTCAGGATGTTGCGGCTGCGGTCCGCGGTGAGCAGGAGGTAGAGCGACTCGGGAGTGGTGACGAGGATGTGCGGCGGCGTACGGACCATCGCCTGCCGTTCCGACGACGTCGTGTCGCCGGTGCGCACTCCCGCCGTGATCCGCGGTGCCGCGAGTCCCGCTTCTTCGGCGAGCTTGCAGATCGCCATGCGCGGCTCGGCGAGGTTTTTGTGGATGTCCGCGCTCAGCGCCTTGAGCGGCGAGACGTAGACGACCCGCACTTCATCCGGCAATTCGCCCGCTTGCAGCCCTTCCTGGAACAGCTCGTCGATGGCCGTGAGAAACGCCGCGAGCGTCTTGCCCGACCCGGTCGGCGCCGCGATGAGGGTGTGCTTCTTCTCCCGAATGGCGGCCCAGCCCTGCGCCTGGGCGGGGGTGGGTTGGCCAAGGGTCTCGGAAAACCAGCGCTGAACGAGGGGATGGAAGGGGGCGAGGGACATGGGATGGATGATTATCTCAGAGGTAGAAAAAATGTAGGGCCGGCTCTCCAGCCGGCCCAGCATCGACATTGGGCCGGCTGGAGAGCCGGCCCTACATTCGCGGTACCCTAGCGTGCATGGCCGATCTCTCCTTCGAGCACGTGGCGAAGCGTTACGGCGACGTCTCCATCATCGAAGACCTCAACCTCCATATCCGCGATCACGAACTGATGGTGCTCGTCGGGCCGTCGGGCTGCGGCAAGTCGACGGCGTTGCGGATGATCGCCGGGCTCGAAGACATCTCCGACGGCAAGATCACCATCGGCGGGCGCGTCGTGAACGACCTTCCACCGAAGGCGCGCGACATCGCCATGGTCTTCCAAAGCTACGCCCTGTATCCGCACATGTCCGTCCGCGAAAACCTCGGCTTCGGCCTGAAGATGCGCGGCACGGCGAAGGCGGAGATCGACAAGCGCGTCGACAACGCCGCCGACATCCTCGGCATCAAGCATCTCCTGGAGCGCAAGCCGCGAGAGCTCTCGGGCGGGCAACGGCAACGCGTCGCGGTCGGCCGCGCGATCGTGCGCGATCCGGCCGTGTTCCTCTTCGACGAGCCGCTTTCGAACCTCGATGCGAAGCTGCGCGTGCAGACGCGCGCGGAGATCACGAAGCTGCAGCAGACGCTGGGCACGACGTCGGTTTACGTGACGCACGACCAGATCGAGGCGATGACGATGGGCCATCGCATCACGGTCCTGCGCGACGGCCGCATCCAGCAGGTGGGCACGCCGCAGGAAGTGTACGAACAGCCGGCGAACGTCTTCGTCGCGCAGTTCATCGGTACGCCGCCGATGAATCTGTTGCCGGGACTGATCACCGATCGTCAGCTGAGCACGCCGGCGTTCACGATTCCCGCGCGTTGGCGCGATGGCCACGTCGTGATCGGCGTGCGCCCGGAGCACATCAGCCGAGGTGAGATGTTCCACGCGTTCGTCGACGTCGTGGAGCCGATCGGCCACGAGTCGATCGTCCACCTGAACGTGAACGAGCAGCGCCTCGTCGCGATCTTCGACCCGCACGAGACCCAGCGCGCGGGCGAGACGATCGGCCTCGCGATCGACGCACAGAAGCTGCACGTATTCGACAAGGCGACGGAGAAGACTCTGTCCTCCTGAGCGGGCACGGCCCGCTGCGCTCTTAACGTAGGGCCGGCTCTCAGCCGGCCGCAGTCAGGAATGATGCGGCGGGCGATGCCCGCCGCGACCATGGTTCATCGGGCCGACTGGAGAGCCGGCCCTACGTTTGTATGACGTTGTCATCCTGAGCCGCGTAGACGGCGAAGGATCTCCTGATGCGGGCGAAAAGCGCTCGTGCCGGGAGATCCTTCGGCGTCTTCGCGCCTCAGGATGACAGCCGCATTACTCTGCGCGCCTCAACACCACGCCCTCTGGCACCACGACCTTTCGCGTCGTCGTGTTCTTCACCTCGGCGATCACCTGTTCGCCTTCCATCCACATCCTCACATCGACCGTTCCGCCGGTGATGGCGAACGGGCCGAGGTGGATGGGCTTCGTCAGCCATTGGCGGGGGATGCCGGCGCCGACGACGATCGAGCCGTCTGCGGCGTCGTACGCGAACGCGTCGAGGATCGAGCGGATGTAGTCGCTCGCGACCCACGCGTGCGGCATGTCGCCGATGAAGCCGGCCTTGCGCGGATCGGTGCGCACGACCTCGGCCCACTCGTTCCACGCGGCGGGACGGAGATCGCGGAAGTAGAGGTCGATGAGGGACACGGCGTCGTCGCGGCGTCCGAGACGGATGAGCGCGCCGATGACGCGGAGCTCGTATGGCGTGTAGTCCTCGCGCGGCTTGCGCACGTTTTCGAGGAAGCGGTCGAACGTGCGTTGCAGCTCGCGTTGGGGCAGCAGCGGATGGAGGTTCAGCGGCGAGATGCCGATCGCGGTCGACGTCGCGTCGAAGTCGCCGAGCTCCGCGGCGCCGGGGACGAAGTCGATGTGATGCGTCGCGATCGTGCGTTGGATTGAGGCGATCAAATCGCGACGCAGGCCGGCGGGGTCGAACGTCTCGTCCACGCCGATCGTGCGCGCGAGCAGCTCCGCGTCTTCGAGGCCCTGCAAGGCGAAGAAGTCGTCCCAGTACGAGTGCATCGGTTTCGCCGAGTAGCCTTCGTGGCTGATCGACTCCGTGACGAGGCCTTCGAACTCGCCGTGATTCTCGGAACGCAGCTTGTTGATGTACTGCGCCGCGGCGCGAATGTTCGGCCACAGACGCCGGACGATGTCGGTGTCGCCGGTGTAGCGCCAAATCTCTGCCACGAGGTAGATGAATTCGCCGTGACTGTCGTTCTCCGGAACCGGGTCGGCGCCGCGTTGGTCGACGCAGCACGGGACTTTGCCGTCCGGATACTGGAACCGCGCATACCACTCGGCGAACTCGCGCGCTTCTTTGGCGTGACCGAGGCGGAGGAGGGTGGAAGCCATGAGGGCGCCGTCGCGGATCCACGCGCGGTCGTAGGAACGCGAGCCCGGCTTGAACGCTGGACCGTCGCGATGGATGAGCATGTACGCCATGTTCGTCCGCACGACGTTGCCGATGCGCGGATCGGCCGGGATGTCGATCGCCACTTTGCGGAGCTTCGCACGCCAGGCGTCGGCGATCGTGGAGAGCGGCTCGGCTTTCGCGCCTTCTTCGAGCGGGATGTTCAGGGCGGTGTCATCCTGAGCGGAGCGAAGGATCTCCCGGTTCTTGCGAGGAGATCCTTCGCGCTCTACGGCGCTCAGGATGACAGGGGAGCAGTCCTTCGCCCTCCCGCCCTGCAAGTTCAGAAACTGCGTCGACGGGTTCACCTGGAACGGCCGCACTTCGAGCTGCAGCTTCGCGTTGCCCTGCACGCGATAGCGCAGTTGCAGCATCGATGACGACGAGACCGCGGCGGTCATCGTCAAACCGACGTTGCCCTTTTTCCACGTGACCGTAGGAATGGGGAGGTCGCCCTCCATCAGCGAATGCTTGATGTCGAAGTCGGACCACGCCAGGCGTTTGCCGTCGACGACGAGGAACGGTTCGACGGAGCAGCCGCCCTTGAAAGGCTCCACCGCCCCGTCTTCGCCGACGAGCGCCTCGGCATCCGCGCCATCGGCGCCGATCGTCGTGAAGTACGACTGTTCGCCGAGGAGGTAGCGCGGGTAGGCGCCGCGTTTGGAGGCGCGGGCGACGACGGACCAGAACGCGTTCTCGTCTGGCGCCCAGGACGGCGGCTCGACTTCGATCGCCGTCGCTCCAGGCACCGAAACGGTTCGCGCTTCGGCATCAGGGAGCCAGACGAATCGCCGTTTGCCGACCGTTGCCGACTGCGCGTCGACGGCGACGCCATCGAGCAAGACGCGCGATCCGCCTTCGACGATCACGCCGCCCAATTCGCGTTTTTCGCCGAGGTCGATCGTGGAGCGATCGGTGCGGACGGCCGCCGTGGGCGTGGGCGGCAAAGGCTCGATGACAGGATCGGAGAACCAGACGGTGCCGCGTCCGCCGCTGCCAGCGGTCACCACCAGTTCGATGGACGTGACGTGCGTCAACTCGCCGCCGCCACGCGGACCCCACGCGAACGAGATCTGGCGTTTCTTCGTCTTCACATCCGTCCACGTTTTCGGGAACGCGAAGTCGCGACGGACCATCCACCAGACGTTCTCGCCGCTCTCGTCGAGCAGCTTGATCTCGAGGTTTTCTGGCGGCGTCTCGCCGCGCAGGCGGAACACGATCTGGTAATTCGGCGGGAGGTCGGCGTCGATGCGCGCGCGGGCGATCGCGTAGCCGCCGTGGCCGTGGAAATCGAAGTCGAGACTGTTCGTCTCGCCTTCGCGGAAGAGGTGCATCTCGACGCCGTCGGAGGGGTGCGGCGTCCAGGTCAGCGCGGCGGCGAGGAGGAGCGAAGCGGCGGCGAGCATCTCATCCTTTCACGCTTCCGGCCATGATGCCGGCGATGTAGTAGCGCTGGAGCACGATGAACAGGAGCAGCACGGGGAGGACGGTCACGACCGAGCTGGCCATCATCAGCTCCACGTCCTGCACGTGCTCGCCGACGAGGTTCGCGATCGCGACGGGCAGGGTGTGATGCTCCTGGCCGCTGAGGATGATGAGCGGCCACATGAAGTCGTTCCACGTCGACATGAACATGAACGTGGCCAGCGTCGCGAGGATCGGCTTCGCCAACGGCAGCACGACCGACCAGTAGATGCGGAATTCGCTGGCGCCGTCGAGCCGCGCCGCTTCGAGCAGGTCCTGCGGCACGGTGAGCATGAACTGGCGGATGAGGAAGATGCCGAACACGGTCGCCAGCGACGGGATGATCGCACCCCAGTACGTGTTCACGAGATGGAGCTGCTTCATGAAGAGGAACAACGGCAGCATCCCGACCTGAGGCGGGATCACGAGCGCGATGAGGAGCAAGCCGAACATCCGTTCCCGTCCCGGAAAGCGCAGCTTCGCGAACGCGTAGCCAGCCATCGAGCCGAAGAGCACGGAGCCGACGGTGACGATGCTGGCGATGATCGCGCTGCTCAGAAAAGCGCGGCCGAGGTTGAGGCGGACGAAGAGCTGGCGATATTGGTCGAGCGTCGCCGCGTGCGGGACGAGGTGCGGCGGATACGTAGTCGCCTCGCCGGACGTCATGAACGACGCGGACAACATCCACAGCAGCGGAAAGATCGTGATGAATGCGCCGATGGCGAGCGCCGTGTGGAGAATGACGCGGTTCACGCACGCCCCTTCTGTAGCCGCAGTTGCACCAGCGTCGCGGCGCCGATGATCAGGAACAACACGAACGCGACGGACGCGGCGTAGCCCATCCGCCACCAGCGGAAGCCCTGCTCGTACATCAGCATCACGGCCGTGAGCGTCTTGTTCAAGGGGCCGCCGCGCGTCATCACGTACGGCTCGCCGAAGATCTGCAGCTGGCCGATCGCGGTCACGATGCCGACGAAGAGGAACGTCGGCCCGAGCATCGGCAGGGTCACGTGGCGAAACTGCCGCAGCGGCCCCGCCCCATCGATCCGAGCCGCCTCATAAAGCTCCTCGGGGATCTGCTGCAGCCCCGCGATGAAGATGAGCATCGTGTAGCCGAAGCCACGCCACACGGCGAGCAGGATGATGGAGAACATCGCCCAACGCGGATCGCCGAGCCAGTCCGGCCCTTCGATGCCGATGGCGCTGAGCGTGAGGTTCAGGATGCCGAAACGGGGGTGATAGAGGTACTTGAAGACGATGGAGACGGCGACGAGCGACGTCACGACCGGAACGAAGTAGACGGTGCGGAAGAACGCCTTCCAGCGCGTGAGCTTCGCATTCACGAGGAGCGCCGCGGCCAGCGATGTGATGACCGTCAGCGGGCCGCCTACGAGCGCGAAGTAGAGCGTGTTGCCGATCGCCGTCCAGAAGATGCCGCTGGTGAGGAGATCGGCGTAGTTGCGCAGGCCGACCACCCGCAGGTTGTGCGCGTCGTCGATCGTGTAGAGGTCGAAGTCGGTGAGGCTGAGGAGAAAGCCGGCGACGACCGGCGCGAAGAAGAAAAAGAGGATCAGCACCATCGCCGGCGCGATCAGGAGGAAGGCCGCTCGGGTCTCAGCGCGCATGTTCGTTCCCGGTCGTCGGACGTAGAGCCGGCTCTCCAGCCGGCCCAAGCGAGGCATTCCGGATCGGCCGGCTTTGGGCCGGCTGGAGAGCCGGCCCTACATTTCTCATCATCCAGCGTCGTTTTTCGAGGAGCTGATCGGCGCGCGCGTCGAGGAATGCCAGCGCTGACGGCACGCTCGACGCCCCACGCGCCGCGGCCTCGCCGCGGTCGAGAATCGCGGTCGCGATCTGTTCCCACTCCGGCACCTTCGGCAGCGGTGCGACATTCTCGAGCTGCACGCGGAACGCGGGGAAGCGCGGCTCGTTCGTCAATGCCGGAGCGTTCCACGCCGCGCGGCGCGCGGGGAGGTCGCCGGTGAGCTCGAAGAAGCGCGCCTGCTGTTCGGGCTCGGAGAGGAAGCGGATCAGCTTTTCGGCCGCCGCCCGGTGTTTGCTCGCCTTGAAGATCACGAGGCTGGAGCCGCCGGCCATCGAGATGCCGGTCGGCTGGCTGCCGTCCGGCGACGGCAACGGCGCGGTCGCCCACTTGTCCTGCATCTCCGCCGGCAGCCGTTTGCGGAACTCGCCCACGTTCCACGGGCCGGTGATGTACATCGCGAAGTCATTCTGCGCGAACTGTTGATAGAGGTTCGCGATCTGGCTGTTGCTCACCGCCGGCGCGTAGCCTTCACGGAACGTCTCCGCGTAGAACGTGAACGCCTGCGCGAACGGCGGCTGGCGGAACTCGCCGCGCGTGCCGGCCGCGTCGAGCAGCGGCGAGCGATTCGAGAGCGCGAGCATCACAGTCGGCTCCCACTCGTTCGTCGGGAGGAGGATCGACCAGCGGCAGAGATTCTGGGCGCGGATGCGGCGCATCACTTCCCGCCATTCGGCCCACGTGCGCGGCCCGTTCGGGAAGCCGACTTTCGCCAGCACGTCGCTACGGTAGAAGAGCACCCGCGTGTCGACGTACCAGGGGATGCCGTACACCGTCGTGTCCACCACGTTCGTCGCCCAGATGCCGGGGAAGTAATCATCCGGCGCCATCACGTTGCCGACGTCCCCGAGCGCGCGCATCGCTACGAATTCCGGGATCCACGTGTTGCCCATCTGCGCCACGTCCGGCGTCGACTCGCCGACGTACGCCGTCAGCAGCTTTTCATGCGCCGCGGTCCACGGAATCTGCTGGATCACGACGTCGATGCCGGGATTGCGCCGCTCGAATTCGGGGATGAGCAGCTGCACCTGCTCGCCTTCCGAGCCGAGGCTCCAGAAGGTGAGGGTCTCGCGGGCGTCGCGGCGCGTCGAGCACGCCGCCGCGATCAGCACAGCGGCGAGCAGGATGCGCTTCATCGTGCCAGCCAGCCTCCGGTGAAGCCGGCCCGCTCCAGCCCGCGGCGGATGTGTGGATTCTTCTTCATCGTGTTCCACACCAAACCGCTGCGATGGTTCTCGATCATCGCCACGATCGGGCCCTGATCGATGCCGAGGTAGTCGACGTCGAACCAGCCGAGCTGCGGGTTGACGCGGCCGTGCTTCAGCTCTTCCGTCGTGCGCAGCGTCGGGTTGAAGGCATCGACGAAGCCGTACTTTGCGTAGAGATCGGAGCCGTAGCGATCGTGCATCGTGCGAATGGCGGCGATCGATTCGGCCGGTGTGAAGGCGATGGAGGAGGCGGCGGCCGTCGGTGCGATCGTGCCGTCGTCGCGGATGTCGCCCGCGGTGGCGCCGCGTGCATGGTACGAGTGGAACGTGCGTGCGCGGCCGTCGATCATCAGCGTCGCGTCCATCGGACCGTCGCAGGCGGTGAGGCCCCAGATGTTCGCGCCGTAGTCGCGCCACCCTTCCGGATTGCGCATCGCGTACGCGCGTTGGGCGAGCGTCGCGCGGCGCGAGTTCTCGAAGTAGTCGATGCCCTTTTCGCGCATGTACGCGTCGCGGATGCCGCGGAAATCGATCCACACGTGCGAGTACTGATGTCCGAAGAGCGGTGCGAACGTGAGGTGTTCCTGTCCTTCGAACGTGCCCCACTTGTAGGTCTTCGTGTACTCGGTCCATGTCGCCGGGTCGACCGGATGCGTAGGCGATCCGAGCGCGAGGATCACGACGATCATC
>JAFAVZ010000212.1 GCA_019242175.1 Acidobacteriota bacterium | reverse complement strand
GAACGCCGTGTCCTCGACGCCCTTCGCCATCACGCGGCCGGTGAACTGCTGCCAACGCATCACGAGCTCGAGCCAGTTCTGACTCTCGCTCGCGATGTATGGAGGCGGCTCGACGAGCAGCATCCGTTCGAGCACGGTGAAGAGGCGTTCGTCCATTGATGACGCACGCTCCCGCGCGCAACGCACCGCATCCCGAATCCGTCTCCGATCTTCTTCGGATGACGAAGAATCGCGGATGTACGTGCGATAGACGCCCATGCACGCGGTGATCTCCGTCAATGCCGCGAGCAGCTCGCTCGGTGCGAAGTCGCGCGCGTTGCGGTCGAGCATCGCCAGCGACGAGAGCTGCTTGCCGAGCGCACGCATCTCGCCCGCGAACAGCTCGTTGATCACCTGCTTCTTCCGCTCGTAAACGATGTCCTCGAACGAGTCGGTGATCCCGGTGAACGCGCGATAGAGCTCGGTGAGCTTGCCGAGGCCCTGCGGGTCGACGAACAGCGCGTTGACGGTGTCGAGGAAGTCGTAGCCGGTGGTTCCCGCAACCGGAAGCTCGCGCGGCAGCGTTTCGCCGTGCTCGAGAATCTTCTCCACGACGACGTAGAAAGGATCGCCGAGGCGGAGCTGGAGTTTCTTGAGGTGACCGAGTGGGTCGTGCAGGCCGTCGATATGATCGATGCGCAGGCCGGTGACTTTGCCTTCCGCGACCAGGTCGAGCGTCTTCTGGTTGCGCGCGACGAAGACCTCCAGATCTTCGACCTTCACGCCGACGAGATCGGTCACGTCGAAGAAGCGGCGGTAGTTGATCTTCTCGCTCGCGATGCGCCAGTACGCGAGGCGATACCACTGCGCGTCGAGCAGGCGGTCGAGATCGTCCGGCGTCTCGTTGATGCGCGTGACGGCGCGTTCGAGGCATTCGCGGAACGCCGCGTCTTCGTCGTGCGTGCGGCGCAGCGTCTCCTTCAGAAACTTGCTGTTCGTGATCGTCTCGTTCTTCAACAGCTCCGCGAGCTCGCCGACAAGGCCTTCGCCCGCAGAGGACTCCAGGCATTCGCGCAACACGAGGCGATACGACTCCGGCGCGAGGGGGAGGCGATGTTCGAAATAGAACAGCGCGAGGCTCTCTCCCTCAAAGCGCAGCTGGATCTCGCCCGCTTCGAGCGCTTCGCCGTAAGGCTTGCCGAGGATGGGAAGGAGGACTTTGCTCACGGTCTTGCCCTGGACCGTGACCGGGCTCCAATCGATGTCGAAGTACGGCAGGTAACGCGAGCTGGGGCCGCTCTCCAGGACGCTCATCCACCACGCGTTCTCCGCGCTCGCGGCCATGTGATTCGGCACGACGTCGAGGAGAAACCCGAGGTTGTGTTCGCGCAGTGCGTCGTGGAGCTTCGTGAAGTCTTCTTCGGTGCCGAGCTCGGGATTCAACGCACTGGCGTCGACGACGTCGTAGCCGTGCGGGCTCCCCTTGCGCGCCTTCAGGATCGGCGACGCATAGAGCTCGGTGATGCCGAGGTCGGCGAGATAGGCGACGATTGCACGCGCGTTTTCGAACGTGAAGCCGGCGTGGAACTGCAGACGGTAGGTGGCGGTCGGGACGCGAGCCATCGAGCTGCTGGAGTGCGAAAGCTAGGCCGCAATCAGCGCAAAGGTCCCGCCCGGCACGATGAGCCGATCGCCCTCGATCCGCGCGCCGCTCTCGATCATCAACGTCCCCGGAAGCGCGAACGACTGTTCGTCTTTGCCGAAGTTGAAAACGATCGTGCACTCGCCACGATGAACGACGAGCGTGCGGCGTTCGTCATCTGCCTCCGCCTTCACCGCAGAGAGATCGAGCGCGCGCAAGGAGGGCGTTTCGCGCCGGATGCGGAACAACTCGCGGTAGAGCTCGCGCAGCTCGCGATGTTGTGGCTGCGACAGCAGCGAGCGATTCAGCTTCGAACGGCGGAACGTCTCTTCGTCGTGCGGATCGGGCGGCGTGCCGCTCCACGTGAAGTCGTCGAATTCTTCGAGCCGCCCTTTGCGCACGGCCTCGATCAGTGCCTCGTCTGAATGCGACGTGAAGTACTGGAACGGCGCCGGCTCGCCGTACTCCTCGCCCATGAACAGCATCGGCAGGAACGGCGAGAGCACGACCGCCGCCGCCACGACGCGCAGGCGTTCGAACGGCAGCAACGCCGCGAGTCGATCGCCGAGCATGCGATTGCCGATCTGGTCGTGATTCTGGGCGAAGACGACGAACTGCGCGCCGTCTTTGGTCTTCGGAGCGAGGCCGTAACGGCGTTGACGATAAGACGAGTACTGGCCAGCGTAGAGATAGCCGCTTTCGAGCACGCGCGCGAGGTTACTGATCTTGTCGAAGCCTTCGTAGTATCCGTCGCTCTCGCCGGTGAGGATTGCATGCAGCGAATGATGGAAGTCGTCCATCCACTGCGAGTCGAAACCGAGCCCGAATCGCTCGGCTTCAGTAATCACGCGCGGGTCGTTGAGATCGCTCTCCGCGAACGTGTACACGCGGCGCCCAAGCTCTTCACCACGCGTGCGAACGGCCGACGTCACGTCCTGCAGGAACGGCACGGCGGAGTGATCGACGATCGCGTGCACCGCGTCGACGCGCAGCGCATCGATGTGGAACTCGTCGATCCACTGCAGTGCGTTGTGCACGAAGAACCAGCGCACGGGATCGCTCTGCGGCCCGTCGAAATTGAGCGCTAAGCCCCACGGTGTGCGGTACCGATCGGTGAAGTAAGGACCGAACTCGCTGAGGTAGTTCCCCTCGGGGCCGAGATGGTTGTAGACGACGTCGAGGACGAGGGCGAGGCCGCGTTCGTGACACGCATCCGCGAGCCTCTTGAGTCCGCGCGCACCGCCATACGAGCCCTGCGCGGCGCCGACGTACACGCCGTCGTAGCCCCAATTGCGCTCGCCCGGAAACTGCGCGACAGGCAGCAACTCGACGGCCGTGATGCCGAGCTCCTTCAGCTCATCGAGATGCGGGATGATCGCCTCGAACGTCCCCTCCTCGGTGAAAGTGCCGACGTGCAGCTCGTACAGCACGTAGTCTTCGAGCGCGAGGCCGCGCCAGCCGGCGTCGCGCCACTCGAATGCATCGCTGACGACTTCCGACGGGCCATGGACGCCTTCGGGTTGGAAGCGCGAAGCCGGATCGGGACGGTCGGTGCCGTCGAGGTCGTAGAAGTAGCGCGCGCCTTCGCCGACTTCTACGATGACTTCGTGACAGCCGTCGTCATTCTTCGTCATCGGGACGCGTTGCTCGCGCGGCGCGACGATGTGCAGCTCGACTCGCTCCCGGCGAGGAGCCCAGATGCGGAACTCCGTGCGCGCCGCGTCGAGGACGTGCGCGCCGAGCCGCGGACCTTCAAGCGTCAAGCGGATCCCCCAGTGGTTCTTCGATCGCTTCGGTTTCCGGCGGCACTTCTCCCGTTTCCGCGGCGGGCGCCGCGGCTGCTTCTTCAACGACAGGCTCGTTCACGAGGAACACGGCACCGAGCGGCGGCAGCGTCAACGTCACCGACCACTTGCGGCCGTGCAGCGGGATCGGCGCCGCATCGACACCGCCCATGTTGCCCCGTCCGCTCCCGCCGTAAAGCTCCGCATCGCTGTTCAGCACCTCGTTCCAACGGCCGGGCGCGGGAACGCCGATGTGGTAGTTCTGCCGCGCGAGCGGCGTGAAGTTCATCACCACGACGACAAACTGCTCGGGATTCGACGTCGAGCGGCGCATGAGCGCGATCACACTGTTCTCCGTGTCGCAGCAGTCGATCCATTCGAATCCGTCCGGCGACATGTCCATCTCGTGCATCGCCGGGAGGTCGCGCGTCGCCTTGTTGAGGTCCTCGACCCAGCGGTTGAGCGCCGCGTGCATGGGGAAGTCGAGCAGGTTCCAATCGAGCGCCGAGTCGTGATTCCACTCCCGGTACTGCGCGAGCTCGCCGCCCATGAACAACAGCTTCTTGCCCGGCTGCGAGTACATGTGCGCGAAGAGCAGCCGCAGATTCGCGAAGCGTTGCCACTCGTCGCCAGGCATCTTCCCGATGAGCGAGCCTTTGCCGTGCACGACTTCGTCATGCGACAGCGGCAACACGAAGTTCTCGGTGAAGGCGTACATCATCCGGAACGTCAGCGCGTTGTGATGGAACTTGCGGTGGATGGGATCGTTGACGAAGTAGCGCAACGTGTCGTGCATCCAGCCCATGTCCCACTTCATGCCGAAGCCGAGACCGCCGATGTAAGTCGGACGCGAGACCATCGGCCAGGCCGTCGACTCCTCGGCGATCACCTGCACATCCGGATGTTCCTTGTAGACGTCTTCGTTCAGCCGGCGGAGGAACCCGATGGACTCGATGTTCTCGCGTCCGCCGAACTCGTTCGGGATCCACTCGCCGTGCTTCCGCGAGTAGTCGAGGTAGAGCATCGACGCCACGGCGTCGACGCGCAGTCCGTCCGCGTGGTACTCGCCGAGCCAGTAGAGCGCGGACGAGAGCAGGAACGAGCGGACTTCGTTGCGGCCGTAGTTGAAGATCAGCGAGCCCCAGTCGGGCTGGAAGCCTTTGCGCGGATCGGCGTGCTCGAAGAGGTGCGTGCCGTCGAAGTACGCGAGACCGTGCTCGTCGGTCGGGAAGTGCGACGGCACCCAGTCGAAGAGGACGCCGATGCCGTTCCGGTGCATGACGTCGATGAAGTACTTGAGATCCTGCGGCGTGCCGTAGCGGCTGGTCGGGGCGAAGAAGCCGGTGGTCTGGTAGCCCCACGAGCCGTAGAACGGATGCTCCATCACGGGGAGCAATTCGATATGCGTGAAGTTCATCGACTTCACATACTCGGCGAGCGTTTCGGCGATCTCACGGAACGT
>JAFAVZ010000295.1 GCA_019242175.1 Acidobacteriota bacterium | reverse complement strand
AGCCGCCGCGGAAGACCGACAGCGCCGCGAACAGCTGCTTCTCCGCGTCGTCGAGCAGGTCGTAGCCCCACGAGATCGCCGCGCGCATCGTCTGGTGGCGTTGAGGCAGATCGCGCGCGCCGCCGGAGAGCAGCTTGAAACGGCTCCCAATGCGCGCCAGCATCGCGCGCGGCGACAGGAGCTTGATGCGCGCCGCCGCGAGCTCGATGGCCAGCGGCAGCCCATCCAGACGCACGCAAATTTCGGCGACGGCGCGCGCGTCGTCATCCGTCAGCACGAAGTCACTCCGCACCGCCGTTGCGCGTTCGACGAACAGCGCCACGGCGGCGAAGCCCGCGAGCTGCTCCGGCGCGAGCGAGGAATCGAGCGGCGGCACGTTGAGCGGCGGTACGGCGTATTCGCGTTCGCCGCGAAGCCGCAGCGGCGAGCGGCTCGTGGCGAGCACCGCGAGCTGCGGCGCGGCGGCGAGAAGCTCGCCGACCATCGGCGACGCATCGAGCACCTGCTCGAAGTTGTCGAGCACGAGGAGCATCGCGCGATCGCGCAACGCGCTTTTCACCGCATCGAGCAACTCGACCGCGCCTTCATGCACGCCGATCGTCGACGCGATCTCCGACAGCACGAGACGCCAGTCGAGCACCGGCCCGAGCGAGACCCAGCACACGCCATCGGGATACTCCTCGACGAGGCTGCGCGCGACCTCCAGCGCGAGCCGCGTCTTCCCCGTCCCGCCCGGCCCGGTGAGCGTGATCACGCGCACCTCGTCGCGCCGCAGAAGGCTGAGGACGTCGTCCCGTTCGCCATCGCGCCCGACGAGCGTCGTCAGCGGATGCGGGAGATTCGAGAACGGTGCGATCCCGGAGCGCGGAAATCGTTCCGTAGGCAGGTTCTGCGACTCCTCGGTGCCGGTGACGGTCGAGGGATCATTCTGCAGATCGCGTAGCAGTTGCTGCAGGTCTTCCAGCAGTTCGGGCGCGCTGCGATAACGCCGATCGCGATCCTTCGCCAGCGCCCGTTCCACGATCGCGGAGAGACGCGGCGGAAGCGGCGCGCCGCTGCGGCGCGTGAGCGGCGGCACGCCGGAGCGGAGGATGTTCGCGGCGACGTCCGCCGAGCTCGATCCTTCGAACGGCAGCCGCTGGCTGAGCAGCTCGAACAGCACGACGCCCGTGCTCCAGATGTCGCTGCGCGTGTCCAGCTCCTGACCGCGCAGCTGCTCCGGCGACATGTAGAAGATCGTCCCGCGGACGGTCGTCGGCTCCGTGTGCCGCGTCATCGGCTGCGACGCGGGCAGGCGCGCGATGCCGAAGTCGAGCAGCTTCACGTAGCCGTCTTCGCGCAGCATGATGTTGTCCGGCTTGACGTCGCGATGCACGAGCCCGACGGCCTCCGCCGCCGCCAGCGCCGAAGCCACCTGACTCATGATGCTCACCGCCTCGGTATACCCGACCTCGCCGCGCTGCATCCGTTGCCGCAACGTGATGCCGTCGACGTACTCCGAAGCGATGAAGTAGTCGTCGCCGAGGCGGCCGACGTCGTAGACCGTGAGGATGTTCGGATGATTGAGCGCCGAAGCCGCGCGCGCTTCCGCCTCCAGCTGCGCGCGAAGCCCTTCGTCCTCGCGCGTGGCCGCGGAGAGGACCTTCAGCGCGACGGGGCGCTGGAGCTGCGTGTCATGCGCGAGGTAGACCTCACCCATGCCTCCTACGCCGAGGAGCGTGCGGATTTCGTAACGGCCGTGCCAGGTCCCGGGCTGGAACACAAGAGAGGCTGATTGTAGTGCGTCCGTTCGCGGAGCGGTTATCGTGGCGCGGATGCCGTCGCTTCCCGAAATCGAGCGCGAGCTGGCTTGCTCGATCGCCTCGCCGGTCGCGTTCGCCAACGCCGTGGACTCCCTGCTGACGCATCTGCTCGACGAGCGCACCGACGGCGTTCTGCTCGAGCTCTTCCACGCGGAGAAGCGCGCAGTCGTTGCGAGCGGCATCGTGTACCGCATCGAGCAGAGCGTGCATCCGTTGCGGATCGAGCTCGAATTCGACGAGCACGGCGCGATCGTCTCCGGCGCGCTCTTCTTCGACGATGCATCCCGCTCGTGGACGCATGCGAGGCTCTCGCGTGAGATCCTCGCCTACCCGCGCCGCGATTTCCCCTGGAAGCACGCGTGGCGACTGCCGTAGGGCGGCTCTCAGCCACCAAGGATCCGTACCGATCTCGCGCTGCGCCTGAAGGTACGGATTCTTCGCCGTCTGCGCGGCTCAGAATGACAGCCTAACCTGGCCGCCGGCCGTAGACCGATCGGCTCATGACGAGCAAACGATGATGGGTCACTCGGCTTTCGACAGCGCCTTCTGCAGCGCGTCTGCGTAGACGCCGAGCGCCTTGGCCCGGCTGGACGCTTGGCGGCGTTCGGCGACGTCCATGTTCCGCACGAGCTCGCGGAACTGAGACGTCAGGACCTCGATCGGCGGCGGATCGGGCAGCGTGAGACGGATGTAAACGCTCGGGCTGAGAAGCAGCGACAACGGATCGACAGCGAGAAGCTCGTGGCTCATTTTCATCTCCTTTGCAGACTTACCTGCTGAACAAAGTAGTGAAAGAGCGTCCCGAGCCGTTTCAACAAAAAAGGGCGACCCCACCGGCCGCCCTTCAAAACAAGACATCAAATCTTCTACCGTGTCGTCAAGATCGCCGAGGGCCGCAAGAGCGCGAGCCTCGTAAAGGCTTGGCCAACGAGCGCTGCGGGCCGCGCCCGCTACTGC
>JAFAVZ010000264.1 GCA_019242175.1 Acidobacteriota bacterium | reverse complement strand
GCTCCGCGGCGCAGATGGTCTCCTACGAAGTGCCGTTCGGACTGTCGATCGTCGGCGTGCTGATGCTGTGCGGCAGCTTCGATCTCGTGCGCATCGTCCAGTATCAGGAAGCGCGCGTCTGGAACGTGCTGCCGCAGCTCGTCGGCGCGTTCATCTTCTTCGTCGCCATGAACGCGGAGAACAACCGCGTGCCGTTCGATTTGCCCGAGGCGGAGTCGGAGCTCGTGGCCGGATATCACACCGAGTATTCGGCGATGAAGTTCGCGTTCTTCATGCTCGCCGAGTACTCCTCGATGCTCGTCAACTGCTGCCTCATGGTCAGCCTCTTCCTCGGCGGCTGGACCCTCGCGATCGGCGGCTTCGGCCTCACCACCGCGGTGCTGGCGAAGATGGGCATCATCGGCGGCATCCTCGGCACGCTGATCTTCATCGTGAAGGTGATGTTCTTCATGATGGTCTACATCTGGTTCCGGGCGACGTTCCCCCGCTTCCGGTTCGATCAGCTGATGGACCTCGGGTGGAAGTGGATGATCCCGCTCTCGCTCGCCAACATCTTCGTCACCGGCATCATCCTGCTCGCCGCGCCGGAAGTGCGCGTCGGGAAGATCACGTACTGGCTGGGCGAGCTCGTGCTCTCCGTCGCCGGCGCGGTCGTGCTCATCACCATCGTCTTCCTGCTCACGCGGAGGCCTCGGCGCGCCGAGGTCAAGGGGCTCCATGCAAGTCGAGTATCCGAAGCCTAAGTGGACCGACAAGTTCCTCCTCCTCGACATGTTCGAGGGGCTGAAGACCACCTTTCGCGAGCTGTGGAAGCCGAAGGTGACGATCCGCTATCCGGAAGAGCGGATGGAGCCGGCCGATCGTTTCCGCGGGATGTTCCGCTTCTCCTATGACCGCTGCATCGCCTGCAAGCTCTGCGCGGTCGCGTGCCCCATCGACATCATCTACATCGACGTCCACGACGAAACGCAGGAAGTGGACGGCAAGAAGAAAAAGATCAAGGTCCTCGACCGCTACGACATCGACGTGAAGCGCTGCATGTTCTGCGCGCTCTGCGAGGAAGCCTGCCCGACGAAACCGAAGTCGATCTGGCTCACGACGAAGACGTACGAGCTCGCGACGTACGACCGGAACGATCTCTACTTCAACATGCAGGAGCTGGAGTATTGGGACGATCGGCCGCACTACACCGGCCTGCCGGCCGAGGATGAGAAGAAGAAGCTGAGCGGGACGGTGGATTGATGGACGCGTTGACGACGAACATGCCGCTGCTCGTGTTCATGGTCATCGGGACCGTGGCCGTCGCGTCGTCGATTCTCGTCGTCGCGATGCGCAACCCGGTGCACTCCGCGCTGTTCCTGCTGCTCACGTTCCTCTGCGTCGCGGTGCTGTTCGTGATGAAGGGGGCGGAGTTCGTCGGCGCCGTGCAGGTGCTCGTCTACGCGGGCGGCATCATGGTGCTGTTCCTCTTCGTGGTCATGCTCATCAACGTCCGGCACCTGCCGGAAGAGAAGGTGCTGTCGAAGTTCTGGCTCGGCGGGATCGGCGTCGCCGGCGCGTTGTTCCTGCTCTTCTTCGCGCTGGTGCGCCCCGGCGTCTACCACGAGCCGGTGAACAAGCCGAACCGCCTGAAGGCCGTCACGACGACCAGCGTACGCCGCGTGCAGAACCCCGACGGCACCGTGACCCGCAAACCGGTGATCCGCTATCACCGTCCCGTCGGCAACTCGGAAGCCGTGGGCATGGCGCTCTACCGCGAATACCTCGTCCCTTTCGAAGTCGCGTCGCTCTTCCTCCTCGTGGCGATGATCGGCGCGATCGTGCTCGGCAAACGCGAGCTCACCGCCGCCGAAGAAGAGACCGCCCCGCAGTACATCCTCGAAAAGGTGGAGACGGAGGAGAAGGTGAAGGAGGCGGTCAGTGCCTGACCGAATTGAGAATTGTGAATTGAGAATTGAGAATTGGATGAGAAGCCGCGGCAAGCGCTTTCTCAATTCTCAATTCTCAATTCTCAATTCGCCGACGCCTACGAAGGAGGCGCAAGTTGCCAACCACTGAGGCGTACCTGATGCTCTCCGCCACGCTCTTCGCCGTCGGGCTGTTGGGCGTGATCATCCGGCGGAACATGATCACGGTTCTGATGTCGATCGAGCTGATGCTCAACGCGGTGAACATCAATCTCGTCGCGTTCTCGGAGCGGCTCTCGTCGTTGGAGGGGCAGATCTTCGCCATCTTCATCATCACCGTGGCGGCGGGGGAGGCGGCGGTCGGGCTGGCGATCATCATCCAGCTGTACCGGCTGCGGAGCACGATCAACGTCGACGAGGCGAGGGAGCTGAATGGTTAGCCCGACGATCCTGTTGCTGATCCCGCTCCTGCCGGCGCTCGGCGCGGCCATCAACGGCGTGCGCGCGTTCACGAATCCGCACGGGCCGAAGAACAAGACCGTGACCAACGCCGTGGCCCTCGGCGCGACCGGCCTCTCCGCGCTGCTCGCCGCGTTCACGGTGTTCTCGACCGGCGGCGGCCCGTTCCAGCACACGTTCTACACCTGGATCCCGGCCGGCATCGGGCAGGTGATGACGAACCAGGTCGCGAGCTTCGCCATCGACTTCGCGTTCCGCATCGATCACCTGTCGTCGACGATGCTGCTGATCGTCACCTGGATCGGCTTCCTGATCCACGTCTACGCGACCGGCTACATGTCCCACGAGACGGGCTACACGCGCTTCTTTACCTACCTCAACCTCTTCATGTTCATGATGCTGCTCCTCGTCCTCGGAGCGAACTACATCGTCATGTTCGTCGGGTGGGAAGGCGTAGGCCTCTGCTCGTACCTCCTGATCGGCTTCTACTACAACAAGAACGAGGCGGCGGACGCGGGGAAGAAGGCGTTCATCGCCAACCGCATCGGCGACTTCGGCTTCATCCTCGGCATCTTCCTGATCTTCAACGCCTTCGGGACGGCGGACTACGCGAAGGTGTTCGCCCTCGCCAGCGCGCATCCCGAGACGTACACGTGGATCTCGACGGCGATCTGCCTGCTGCTGTTCGTCGGCGCGTGCGGCAAGTCGGCGCAGATTCCTCTGTACGTCTGGCTGCCGGACGCGATGGCCGGCCCGACGCCGGTTTCCGCATTGATCCACGCCGCGACGATGGTCACCGCCGGCGTGTACATGGTCGTGCGCTCGAACGTGCTGTTCCGGATGTCGCCGGAAGCGATGGGCGTCGTGGCGATCATCGGCGCGCTCACGGCGATCTTCGCCGCGAGCATCGGCCTGGCGCAGAACGACATCAAGAAGGTGCTCGCGTATTCGACGGTCTCCCAGCTCGGCTACATGTTCGTGGCCGCGGGCGTCGGCGCGTTCACCGCGGCGATCTTCCACGTGATGACGCACGCGTTCTTCAAGGCCTGCCTCTTCCTCGGCGCCGGCTCCGTGATCCACGGCTGCGGCGGCGAGCAGGACATGCGCAAGATGGGCGGCCTGAAGAAGTACATGCCGCGCACGCACTGGACGATGCTCGTCGCGACGATCGCGATCGCCGGGATCCCGCCGCTCGCCGGCTTCTTCTC
>JAFAVZ010000147.1 GCA_019242175.1 Acidobacteriota bacterium | reverse complement strand
TGATGCGGCGGGCGAGCCCGCCGCGACCGTATTGACTGGGCCGGCTGGAGAGCCGGCCCCACGTGGTCAAAATCGCAGTCGCGGTAGACTCCGCAACTTCAGATGCCCGTCTGGTACATCCTTCTCGCTTTCCTCTTCGTCGTCGCGAACGGTTTCTTCGTCGCCGCGGAGTTCGCCATCGTCAAGGTGCGTGCGACGCAGCTCGCCGAGCTGGCGGAGGCCGGCAGCGCGCGGGCGAAGATGGCGAAGAAGCTCGTCAAGCATCTCGACGCCTACCTTTCCGCGACGCAGCTCGGCATCACTCTCGCCTCTCTCGCCCTCGGCTGGATCGGCGAGCCGGCGTTCGCCGATCTCCTCCTCCCGCTCCTGGAACGGACCGGAGCGGCGGCGCCGGCGCTCGCACACTCGATCGCCTCGACCGTCGCCTTCGTCATCATCTCCATCCTCCATATCGTCCTCGGCGAGCTCGCCCCGAAGTCGATCGCGATCCAGAAGCCGGTGCCGACCACGTTGTGGATCGCGCATCTCCTGCGCGGCTTCTACGTCCTGGCCTTCCCCGCGATCTGGTTGCTCAACGCCGTCTCCCGCGGCGTGCTGCGGCTGGTCGGCATCCATCCCGCCTCGGAGCACGAGATGGCGCATTCGCCGGAAGAGCTGCGGATGATCCTCGCCTCGAGCGAGAAGGCCGGGATTCTGTCGGAGGAAAACCGGGAGATCATCGAAGGCGTCTTCCAGTTTTCGAAGCGCACCGCGCGGCAGATCATGGTGCCGCGCACGGACGTCTCGGTGCTCTCGACCACGAAATCGATCGCCGAGAACCTGGAGATCATCCGCAACACGCGGCACACGCGGTACCCGCTCTCGGAAGGGACGCTCGATCACACCGTCGGCCTCATCCATGTGAAGGATCTCTTCCACGCGCAGCTCGGCGGGCCAGGGAAGCCGCTCGCGGAGCTGAAGCGCGAGATCCTCTTCGTGCCGGAGAACTCGACCGTCGAGCGCCTGCTCTCGCAGTTCATCGAGTCGAAAACGCACATGGCCGTCGTCCTCGATGAATACGGCGGCGCCTCGGGGATCGTGTCGCTGGAAAACATCACCGAGGAGTTGTTCGGGCAGATTCAGGACGAGTTCGATCGGGAACGGCCGGAGATCGAGCCGCTCGGCAACGGCAAGTACCGCGTACGCGGCGACTATCTGATCGAAGATCTCGCGGATCGGCTGAAGATCGACCTCGGCGAGCCGGATGAGGAAACGATCGGCGGCTACGTGGCCGCGCGCCTCGGCCGCGAAGTCGCGCCGGGCGATACGACGACGATGGCCGACCTCTCCGTGCGCGTGCTGGATGCGGAACGTTTCCGCGTGCGCTGGGTGATGGTGGAGCTGCCGATGCCGAAGACGGAAGAGATTCCGGAAGAGGAAGAGCAGGGCTGAGCGGGCGCCCTTTGCGAACGCCCGCCCGGCCGGCTTTAGTGTTTGAACATCTGAGAGATCTTGGTGGGGAGACTGGCCACGGCCTTCCAGGCTTTCTGCATGATGCCGCCTTCCTGCTCGTGGCTGTGAATCGCGTGCGCGTGACGCGCGTTGCGCGACTCGTTCAGAATGCGATTGGTGTCTTGAATCCGCATGTCTGACTACCTCCTTTCGTACTCTCAATAATTGCGAAGGAGGTGCCAGTATCACGGGAACCAAACGTAGGGCCGGCTCTCCGGCCGGCCGCAGTCGAGAATGATGCGGCGGGCGTCGCCCGCCGCGACCACGGTTATGGGGCCGGCTGGAGAGCCGGCCCTACGTTTTGCCTCAGGACGATGCCACTCCTTCGCCTTCGTCCGTGTACTTCCGTTCCGCCTTCTCGTGGTACGCGAGCACGATCTTGCAGACCTCTTCCGGCTCGTCCACCACGTAGATGCTGTCGATGTCTTCCTGCGTGACGTTGTTCGCGGCGAGCACGCGTTCACGCAGCCAGTTGATGAGGCCCGCCCAGTACTCGCTGCCGAAGAGGATCACCGGAAAGTCGGAGATCTTCTTCGTCTGGATGAGCACCAGCGCGCCGAACAATTCGTCGAGCGTTCCGAAGCCGCCGGGGAACGTCACGAACGCCTCGGAGTACTTGATGAACATCGTCTTGCGGACGAAGAAGTAGCGGAACTCCATCGCCTTGTCGACGTACGGGTTGATCTCCTGTTCGAACGGCAGCTGGATGTTGCAGCCGATGGAGAGCGCGCCGCCCTGCTGCGCGCCTTTATTCGCCGCCTGCATGATGCCCGGGCCGCCGCCGGTGATGATGGCGAAGCCTTTTTCGGCAAGCAGCGCCGCCGTCTTCACCGCGAGGTCGTAGTAACGATCGGCGAGCTTCGTGCGGGCGGAACCAAAGATGGAGACGGCCGGGTAGACGTCGGCGAGATGGTCGAAGCCGGTGACGAACTCGCTGGTGATCCGGAGGACGCGCCAGGAGTCGCTCTGCAGGGTGGCGGCGCGTGTGGGGCGGTCGAGGAGCTTGCGGTCTTCGAGCGCCTCGTTGCGGGTGGGCGGGATGGTGAGGCCTGGTTTCTCGTCAGCCATCCACGGATTGTATGTGGGGGCGGGAAACGTGGGGGCGGGCTTCAGCCCGCCCCGGAACCGGCTGAAGCCGGTTCCCACGTCCGTTCCCTACGAGCGGAGGCGAATCACGGCCGTCTCCACGAGGTGATCGCCCGGTACGTCCTTCTGCCACGCCGTGACCTTCACGCTGCCGGTCTCGCGCATCGTGCCGAACGCGGTGCGGACGCGGAATCGCAGCTGCGAAGTCTCGGTCGGCTGGATATTGCCGAGCGCGAAGTGATAGACATTCGAGCCGGGGTCATGCGTGACCTGCACGCCGCGGCCGTTCGTCTGATCGAGGATGATCAGCTGCGGCGGGAGCTCGACGTCGACGAGCACGTTCTGCACGTTGTTCACGCCGCGGTTGCTGATCTCGACGTCGAGATTGTCTTCACCGTTCTCGGGGAGGTCGGTCGGGTGATGGATGTTGATCTTGAGCAGCTGTCCGCGGGACGTCACCGCCATGCCGCTCGATTTGCAAGAGACCAGTCCCAAGGCCGCGACGAGCGCGACGGCGAGGACCAGGATGTATTTGTTTCTCATGGTTTTACATCTCCTTGGCCTCCCGGTAGTGCAAGGCAAATGCACGGGCGGCACTCTCTTTGCGAGCGAATGGCGGACGCGTCCTCATGAACAAAGGCAATTACTTTCTGGGTGTAGATGGCGGAGCTTCGAAAACTGCGGCGATGGTCACCGATGAGTCGGGCCGGCCGCTCGGACAGGGCATGGCCGGCGGCTCGAACCACTTGCGAGTGGGCATCGAGCTGGCGACGCGGAACGTCGAACGGGCGGTGAACATCGCCCTCGTCGAGGCCGGCATCGCCATCCGGCAGATCGAATACGCGTACTGCGGCATCGCCGGGTCCGATCATCCGCAGCATCACGAAAAAGTCGTGGAGGCGCTGAGCGTCTTCTTCCCCGGCGGCAACTTCGTCGTCGATACCGATGCGCGCATCGCCCTCACCGGCGCCGTCGGCTTCGGCGCGGGCGTCGTGATCATCAGCGGCACCGGCTCCGTCGCCTTCGGGCGCAACCTGCAAGGCGGCGAAGGGCGGGCGGGAGGCTGGGGGCCGACGCTCGGCGACGAAGGCAGCGGTTACGCCATCGCGCGCGACGGACTCTCCGCGATCGTCCGCGCCTTCGACGGCCGCAGCCAGGAGACGGCGATGACCGACCTCCTCTGCCGTGAGTACCTCATGTGCCAGCCGGCCGACCTGCCGCGCTTCGTCTACGCCACCACCACCCATGCCGACGACATCGCGCGTTTCGGCCGCCTCGTCATGGAGGCCGCATCGAAAGGCGACCCGGTCGCCGTCAGCATCCTGGAGCACGCGGGCCGGGAGCTCGGCGAATGCGTGCTCGCCGTCGCGCGCAAGCTGGAGATGACCGGCGAAGAGTTCCCGGTCGCCTACGTCGGCGGCGCGTTCCACGCCGGAGAGCCACTCATCGATCCCATGCGCCGGACCATCAATGCCGAGGCGCCGAAGGCCATGTTGACCCAACCGCTGCGGACGCCGGTCGAAGGAGCTGCGATGATGGCCATCCGGGCCGCGCAGAGCCCGCGCCCGGCGCGGCAGAGAGAGAGCCACGAACATTCGTCTTTGACTGGAGGAGAACAACCATGAAGCGAATCTCTCTCGCACTCGCCATCCTCGTCCTGCTGTCCGTTCCCATCTCGGCCTTCGCCCAGTCGTTCGGCGCCGTTCTGACGCCGACCCAGGAGAACCCGCCGACCAACACCACCGGCTCGGGCAACGCCACGGTGACGCTCGACGCCGGCCACACGCAGGTCAGCGTCGCGCTCGCCGTGCACGGCCTCACCGGGCCGCCGACGCTGGCGCACATCCACAAGGCTGCGCGCGGCGTGAACGGCCCGGTCGTCGTCGACTTCAACGCACCGGTGAACTTCCTCAACGGCCGGCTCAACGCGACGTTCAACATCACCAAGGCGTTGGGCGACGACATCGCCGAGCATCCGGACCAGTTCTACGTGAACGTCCACACCACGGCGAATCCCACCGGCGAGATCCGCGGCCAGCTCTCCCTCGCCTCGGACGTCGTGCGCTACGCCGGCGAGCTGCGGGGCACGAACACGGTGCCGCCGAACAGCAGCGCCGCCGTCGGCGCGTTCTACATCACCATCGATCCCTCCTTCAATCTGATCTGGGAGATCAACCTCGGCATCCTGCAGAACGCGACGCTGGCTCATCTCCACAGCGGCGGTGCGGGCAGCAACGGCGACATCCTTCTGACGTTCGCCGCCGGCCCCACCGAGTTCCAGAACGGCCGGTCGTTCGGCACCGTCTCGACCGCCCAGCTCAGCGTCGAGACGCGCCAGGCGCTGCTGACGAATCCCGCCGGCTTCTACGTCGACGTTCACTCGAACGCGTTGCCGAACGGCGAGATCCGCGGGCAACTGGCGCCGGCGCAGGAGTACGACGTCGCCATCGCCGGCCGCGTGACGAACGCCCTCGGCCAGACGTTCATCACGAACCTGCGCGTCTTCAATCCGAACTACGACAAACCGGCCGCCGCGCTGCTCGAGTACTTCGGGCCGAATCCCCCGATCGTCGGCTCGGCCGCCGCGAGCATCGCCGTGAACATCCCGCCGCGCGCGACCGCGGTGTTCGACGACGTGAACGGCCCGAGCGGCTTCAACGTGCCGGGCACGGGCGGCGTGCGCGTCTCGAGCAACAGCAAGCTCGCCGTGACGTCGCACATCTTCAACGACCTCCGTCCGCAGCAGAAGGGCACGATCGGACAGTTCGTGCCGGCGGTGAAGTTCGAGAATGCGATGCGCCGCGGCGTGCTGACGCAGCTCTCGAACCGCGACATCACCCAGTCCGTGACCGGCTTCCGCACGAACGTCGGCTTCTTCAATCCGAACAACCAGCAGGTGACCGTCCGGCTCGAGCTGCGCGACGACAACGGCGTGCTCCTCGGCCAGAGCGTCGTGAACCTCACGTCGTACCAGCAGGTGCAGAGCTCCGTGCAGCAGCTCTTCCCGAGCGCCGACCTGGCGAACAAGCCGAACCTCTCCGTTTCGTTCGACGCTTCGGCGCCGGTCGTCGGCTATGCTTCGGTCGTCGACAACATCTCGTCCGACCAGTTCTTCGTCAGCGCGCAGGAGGACGTCGGCCTGAACGTGCCTTGAGCTTTCTTCGCAGACACTCGTTGGTTTTCGGCGCCGCCTTCCTGGCGGCGCTTTTCGTTTGCAGCGGCCGCGTTCCGTTGGGCGTGGCCGCGCATGCGATCGACGTCGATTTGCTGCTCGTCCTCTTCGCGCTCCTGGTGACGGTCGAGATCCTCCGCTTCTCCGGCTGGCTCGATCTCGCCGTGGCCGCGACCGTGACGCGCTTCCATAGCACGCGCTCCTTCGCCGCGGCGCTGATCGTGTTCACCGGCGCGCTCGCCGCGCTCGTGACGAACGACGTCGCGCTGTTCGTCGTCATTCCGTTCACCGTCGTCGCCAGCCGCTTCTCCGACTTCGACCTCGAAGACGCCATCGTCCTCGAGGTCCTCGCCTCCAACCTCCTCGGCTGCCTCACGCCGCTCGGCAATCCGCAGAACCTCTTCGTCTTTCATCAATCGGGATGGAGCGCGGGTCGCTTCGTGATGACGATGCTCCCCTTCGTCGCCTTCTGCGCCCTCGGCCTCGGCCTCGCTCTGCCGCTGCTCGGCAAGTCGCGGCCGATGACGAAGACCGCCGTCACGCTGGCTCCGCGCAACAACCGCGCGGCGCTCGCCGGCCTCGTTTGCTTCGTGCTCGTGCTGCTCGAGATCGCGCGCGTAGCGCCTGCGTGGCCCGCGGCCGTGGCGGCGCTCGTCGCGGGCGCGTGGTTCCTGCGCCGCCGCTTCTTCGACACCGACCTCTCGATCGTGCCGTTGTTCCTGTTCGCGTTCGTGATCGTGGCCGGGCTGCGCACGTTCGGCGCGGTGCACGCGGACGTGTACTGGACGTCGATCGGCTTGTCGCAGGTGATCTCGAACGTGCCGGCGACGGTGCTGCTCGCGCCGTTCGCGAACGGCGACTGGCGCACGCTGCTCTACGGCGCGAACGCGGGCGGCTGCGGCACGATCATCGCCTCGCTGGCGAATCTGCTCGGCTGGCGGATCTACGTGAGGGAGTCGGGCCGCGACCCACGCTTCTTCCGGAGGTTGACGATCATCAACTTCGCGTTTCTGGCGTGGGTCGCGGCCGGAGGATGGGTGTTGCTACGCTGAGGAACGTGGGAACGTGGGAACGGGCTTCAGCCCGTTCCGGGACCGGCTGAAGCCGGTCCCCACGTTCTGAGGGTCTTACTTGATCGCCGCCAAGCTCTTGTCGCGCGCGGCGCGGAACTCGTCACCCGGCTTCCAGTTCGGCATGTCCGGCGCGTTCGCCGCTTCCCAGCCGAGCCAGAATCCGAGCTGGCCCATCTGCACCGCGGGCTTCCAGTCCCACTTCGGATCGAACTCGTCCGACGGCTGGTGATAGTGCTTGTCGCGGTATTCGTCGCTCATCTTCTGGCCCCAGCCGGCGGGCTGGCCGAGGATGTCGTGGCCCTGGTCGACGGAGAACGCCGGGACGCCGACCTTGCCGAGGCTGAAGTGATCGGAGCGGTAGTAATGGCCCTGCTCCGGCTGCTGGTCGGGAACGATCTTCAGACCGAGGCCCGCGGCGACTTTCTGGGCGGTCGGGTTGAACGTCGTGCGCTCGACGCCGTTCATCGTGACGTCGGTGACTTCGCCGAGCTGGAAGATGGAGTCGAAGTTGAGGTTGAGGGCGATGCGGCCGGCGGGAATCGTCGGGTTCTCCCCGTAGTAGGCCGAACCGAGCAATCCCTGCTCTTCGGCCGCTACTGAGGCGAAGATCAACGAGCGTTTCGGCTTCGGCGACTTCGTCCAGACGCGGGCCATCTCGATGAGCAGCGCGCAGCCGCTCGCGTTGTCGACGGCGCCGTTGTAGATCGTGTCGCCGGTCTCGTCCGGCGTGCCGATGCCGAGGTGGTCGTGATGGGCGGTGTAGAGCACCGCTTCGTCCTTCAACTTCGGATCGCTGCCGGGCAGCTTGGCGACGACGTTCGCGGTATCGAACGGACGCACTTTGCTGGCGATCGTGCCGGTGAACTTCACGTTGAGGGGCACCGGCTTGAAGTCGCGGGACGCGGCGGCGGCCGTCATCTTGTCGAGGTCGAGGCCGGCGTTCTGGAAGAGCTTCTGCGCCACTTCCTTCGTGATCCAGCCGGCGAACTTCAGGTGCGGCTCGCCTTCCTTCACCTTGATGTCGGAGCGCTCCCCGCCCCACGAGTTGCGCACGACCTGCCAGCCGTAGCCAGCCGCGTCGTCCGTGTGGATGAGGATCACGGCCGCTGCGTTCTTCAGCGAGCCGATCTCGTACTTGTAGGTCCAGCGGCCGTAGTACGTGCGCGCCTTGCCTTTGAAGAGGTCGGGCTCGCCCTTGGTCGCCGGCGGATCGTCGACGAGCATGACCAGCGTCTTGCCCGTCGTGTCGAGGCCTTTGTAGTCGTCCCACTTGTACTCGGGCGCCGAGACGCCGTGGCCGACGAAGATCACGTCCGAGTCGATCGAGCTCGTCGTGTTCTGAGTCTGGTCGCCGCCGACGTACTGATCCTTGTAGACCAGCGGGCCGATCGCCGGCGCGCCGTTCTTCGTGAACGCGAGCGAGGTGTTGGCCGAATCGAGGTCGATACCGAGGAGCGAGACTTTCTGGAAGTAGGTGCCGTTGTCGCCGTCGGGCTGGAGGCCGAGGGCTTCGAACTGGGCGGCGATGTAGTTCATCGCCAGCTGTCCGCCGCGCGTGCCGGGGCCGCGACCTTCGAGGAGGTCGCTGGCGAGGAACCAGTCGTGGGCGCGGATCGCGTCGGCATTGAACGCGTCGAGCGAGGGGCGCACCGCCGCGGGGATCGCGGAGGTCTTCCAGTTGGCTTGCGATTTCGTGGACTGGGCGCCGAGGGGGAGCGCGGTCGCTGCGACGATCGCAAGGATGCTCAGAGAGCGCAAACGATGCATTTCGTCTCCTTTGATGAGGTGAGGTGCTTTGCGGTCCGACACTGTAAGCGAATCGGGCGCGCGCTCAGTCCAAAACGGCGGTCACGAAAGGAGAAATGTCCATGATGCGCCGCATTCTCATCGCTCTCGTCCTCGTCCTGACGGTCTCGGCCGGATTCATGGTCGGCCGCGCCAGCGCCGCCCAGCCGGCCATGCAGGACGCCCTTCTGAATCTGCGCCAGGCCCGCGCCGCGCTCGACCGCGCGACCGCGGACAAAGGCGGCCACCGCGCCCGCGCCATCGCCCTCGTGAACGATGCGATCGTCCAGGTCGAGGAGGGGATGAAGTACGATCGACGGCACTGAGTAGTTGCTGGTTGCTGGTTGCTGGTTGCTTGCGCTGCTGCGCCTGGAACGAGCCGAGGCGCAAGTAACCAGTAACAAGTAACCAGCAACCAGCAACCATCCATGGGCAACGAAGCGCTCTGCCGGATCACCTACGACGGCGCGTCGTATGACGCGAAGGCGCTC
>JAFAVZ010000652.1 GCA_019242175.1 Acidobacteriota bacterium | reverse complement strand
GCTACAGCGGGCAGGACGACATCTCCGTCGGCAGCCCGATCGCGAATCGCCGCCACGCCGAAACGGAAGGCCTGATCGGCATGTTCGTCAACATGCTGACGATGCGCAGCCGCATCGACGGCAACGAGCCGTTCTCCGCGTTGCTCGAACAGATCAAGGCGACGTGCCTCGAGGCGTACGAGCATCAGGACGCGCCGTTCGAGAAGGTCGTCGACGCCGTCCGCCCGCAGCGCAATCTCGCCATCAGCCCGCTCTTCCAGGTCGCGTTCGTGCTCCAGAACATGGAGCTCGGCCAGCGCGACGCGAGCATCGAGCCGTACGGCCTCGACGCCTGCCTCAGCAAATACGATCTGACGCTCGTCCTGTCCGAAGCGGGCGAGGGATTGAGCGGCGTGCTCGAATACAGCACGGCGCTCTACAAGCCGGCGACGATCGCGCGGATGGCGGAGCACTTCGCCGCGTTGTGCGCCGCGATCGCCGATGCCCCGGAGACGAAGCTCCACGATCTCCACTTCCTCGGCGAGGCCGAAACGCAACGCCTGCTCGTCGAGTTCAACGCCACCGCGGCCGACTATCCGACCGACGAGTGCCTGCACGACGCGTTCGTCGCCCGCGCCTCCCGCGAGCCGAACGCCATCGCCGTGCTTTACGGCGAGCGGCAGTGGACGTACGGCGAGTTGCTGGCGCGCAGCCAACGGCTCGCGCTCTATCTGCAGGCCGCCGGCGTGGAGCCCGATCAACTCGTCGGCGTGTGCGTCGACCGCACGGTCGACATGCTCGTGGCGATGCTCGGCATCTTGCAGGCCGGCGGCGCCTACGTGCCGCTCGATCCGGCGTATCCCGATGACCGCCTCGCGTACATGGTGCGCGACAGCCGCGCCACGATCGTCCTGATCCAGGAAACGCTCCGCGCGCAGCTCGCGACACTGGTTCCGTCCGAAACGCAGCTCGTCGCGCTCGACACGCAGTGGGCGGAGATCGATCGCCGCGTGGCGCAGCTCGAAGACGGCGGCTTCACGCTCGAACAGCGCGTGCGCCCCGACCACCTCGCATACATCATCTACACCTCCGGTTCGACCGGTCAGCCGAAGGGCGTGGCCATCGAGCATCACAGCCCGGTCACGCTCGTGCACTGGGGCCAGGACGTCTACAGCGAAAACGAGCTGGCCGGCGTGCTCGCCTCGACGTCGATCTGCTTCGACCTCTCCGTCTACGAGATCTTCCTCACGCTGAGCAGCGGCGGCACGATCATCCTCGTGCCGAACGCCCTCGGCCTCATCGATCTCCCGAACAAGGAAGCGGTCACGCTGATCAACACCGTTCCGTCGGCAGGTGAGGAACTGGCGCGTCTGAACGCGATCCCGCCGTCGGTCCGCACGATCAACCTCGCCGGCGAGCCGTTGTCGGCGCGCCTGGTCGATCGCCTCTACGAGACGACGAACGTCGCCAAGGTGTACGACCTCTATGGACCGTCGGAAGACACGACGTACTCGACGTACACGCTGCGGACGCAGAACGGCGCGCAGACGATCGGCCGCCCGATCGCGAACACCCAGGTCTACATCCTCGACAAACAGCAGCAGGTCCAGCCGATCGGCGTTCCCGGTGAGCTGTTCATCGCCGGCGACGGCCTGGCCCGCGGCTATCTGTATCGCCCCGAGCTGACCGACGAGAAGTTCATCGCCAACCCGTTCCAAGCCGGCACGCGGATGTACCGCACGGGCGACCTCGCCCGTTGGATGGAAGACGGCACGATCCAATACCTCGGCCGTATCGACACCCAGGTGAAAGTCCGCGGGTTCCGCATCGAGATCGGGGAGATCGAAGCGCGTCTCGCCGAACATCCGGCGATCCAGGACTGCGCCGTCATCGCCAAAGGGGAGGGCGCCGATCGCCAGATCGTGGCGTTCTACCGCGGCAAAGACGGTACGGAGATCCCCACCGACGAGCTGCGCGCGCACCTCGCCAAGACGCTGCCCGAGTACATGATCCCCGCGGCGTTCGTGAGCCTCACGGCGATCCCGTTGAGCCCGAACGGCAAAGTCGATCGCCGCGCGCTCGCCCGCATGGACGTCACCGTGACGTCGGGCCGCGAGTACGTGGCGGCGCGCAATGAACGCGAACGCCAACTCGTCGCCATCTGGGCGCAAGTCCTCGGCCGCACGTCCGACACGATCGGCATCCACGACAACTTCTTCGAGCTCGGCGGGCACTCGCTGCTCGCGACACAGCTCGTGTCCCGCATCCGCACGGAGATGAACGTCGAGCTGCCGCTCAAGGCGCTGTTCGAACGGAGCAGCGTCGCGCAGCTGGCGGAAGTCGTCGGCGCGGCGCCGAAGAGCGAAGTGCCGCCGATCACGCACGCGGATCGCACTCAGGAACTGCCGCTCAGCTTCGCGCAGGAGCGGTTGTGGTTCATCCATCAGCTCGAGCCGAAGAGCGCCGGCTACAACATCCCGGTCGCGCTGCTGCTGCGCGGCGCCGTCGACGTCGACCAACTCGACCGCGCGTTCAACGTCTTGATCGAGCGCCACGAGAGCCTGCGCACCGTCTTCCCGAGCCACGAAGGCCACGCTCACCAGCGCGTGCTCGATCGTCTCGAGCTCCGCCTGGAGCGCATCGAGGCCTCGGCGGATCAGGCGCGGCAGATTTGTCAGGCGGATGCAATGCGCGCCTTCGATCTCGCGAACGGCCCGCTCCTCCGCGGCAAGGTGATCCGCGTCGCCGCCGACGAGCACGTGCTGCTCCTGAACATGCATCACATCATCAGCGACGGCTGGTCCCTCGGCGTCCTGATCCGCGAGCTGACGCTCATCCTCGGCGGCCACTCCCTCGCGCCGCTTCCGATCCAATACGCCGACTTCAGCGTGTGGCAGCGGAAGTGGCTGGAAGGGAGCGGCGTGCTCGATCGGCAGCTCGCGTACTGGCAGCAGAAACTGGCCGGCGCGCCCGAGAGCCTCGATCTGCCCACCGATTACGCGCGCCCGTCCACGCGGAGCTTTGCCGGCGCGACGCAGCCGATCGCGCTCGACGCCGCGCTCACCGCGCAGATCCAGCAGCTCGCCGAAGCACAGGGCGCGACGCCGTACATGGTCCTGCTCGCGGCATTCCAGACGCTGCTCCATCGCTACACCGGCCAGGACGACATCTGCGTCGGCAGCCCGATCGCGAACCGCCAGTACGGCGAGACGGAAGGCCTGGTCGGCATGTTCGTCAACACGCTCGCGCTGCGCAGCCAGGTCCACGGCGACGATCCGTTCACCGACCTTTTGGCACAGGTCAAGGCGACGTGCCTCGAGGCGTACGAGCATCAGGACGCGCCGTTCGAGAAAGTCGTCGACGCCGTGCGCCCGCAGCGCAACCTCGCCATCAGCCCGCTGTTCCAGGTCGCGCTCGTGCTTCAGAACATCGAGCTGGGGGAGGGCGGCGCGAACATCGAGCCGTTCCGCCTCGACCACTGCATCAGCAAATTCGACCTGACGCTCGCGCTCTCCGAGACGAGCGAAGGCCTCAGCGGCGCGATCGAGTACAGCACCGCGCTCTACAAGCCGGCGACGATCGAACGGATGGCCGCGCACTTCACCACGCTCTGCCGCTCGGTGATCGCCCAACCCACCGCCCGCGTCCGCGAGCATCAGATCCTCGGCGAGACCGAAAAGCATCATCTGCTCGCCGAGCTGAATGACACCCACGCCGACTACCGCAACGATCAGTGCCTGCACGAGCTCTTCCTCGCCGAGGTCGACGCGCATGCCGACGACACGGCCGTCATCAGCGGCGACGAGCGGCTGACGTATCGCGAGCTGTACGAGCGCAGCCACGATCTCGCGCTGTATCTGCAGACCGAAGGCGTGCGGCCCGATGACCTCGTCGGCGTTTGCATGGAGCGGTCGGCGGAGATGGTCGTCGCGCTCTACGGCATCCTGCTCGCCGGTGGCGCGTACGTGCCGCTCGATCCCGACTATCCCGAAGATCGCCTCCGGCACATGGTGAGCGACAGCGGGGCAGCCATCGTTCTCACCCAGGAACCGCTCCGCGAGAAGTTGGCGGCGTTTGTCACTGAGGAGACTCGGGTGGTGACGCAATGGCCGGAGCGCGTTTACGGCACGCTCGAAAAGACGGTCACGCCGGCGAACCTCGCGTACGTGATCTACACGTCCGGTTCCACCGGTCTGCCGAAGGGCGTGATGAACGAGCATCGCGGCATCGTCAATCGGCTGCTGTGGATGCAGGACGCTTATCGCCTCGACGGCACCGACGCCGTGCTGCAGAAGACGCCGTTCAGCTTCGACGTCTCCGTTTGGGAGCTCTTCTGGCCGCTCTTCACCGGCGCCACGCTCGTGATGGCGAAGCCCGAAGGCCACAAGGATCCGGCTTATCTCGTCGAGACGATCCGCCAGAACAACATCACGACGCTGCACTTCGTCCCGTCGATGCTGCAGGTGTTCCTCGAGCACGAAGAAGCATCGCAGTGCGCCAGCCTGAAGCGCGTC
>JAFAVZ010000540.1 GCA_019242175.1 Acidobacteriota bacterium | reverse complement strand
CGCCGCGGTCGCCACGGAGCGGAGGTTCTGCACGTCCTGGCGGATCGTCTGGACGAGATCGCCGTGCGTGCGGTGATCGAAGAAGCCGACGGACAGCGTGAGCAAGTGCCGCACGAGCCGGTCCATCGCTCCGAGCTCGACGACGCCGAGGAGACGTTGCTCGGCGAGACGCGATTGATACGAGAGGAGCACGACCGCGAGCTGCGCGACGAACAGCAGAGCCACGTAGCCCCAGGGCGGCAAGTCGATGCCGAGACGCGTGGCGAGGGCGGTGCGTTTGCCGAGGACGGCGGCAAGGAATTGGTGGATGACGAGAATCGTCGAGGAGCTCAGCGCGGCGCGCCCGAGGGAGGCGAGCGCGAATGAGCTGAGAAGAGCGGGATGGCCGCGTACGAGGCGCCACGGAAGCCGCAGTGCTCGAATCAACGCGCGCCTTCGGAAGCCATCTCCGGAACGGTTTCTTCGGCCGCGGGAACAGCAGCGCGGCTGTCACGGGAGAGGAACGCGGCGACGGACATGTCGGCCGTCACGTTGACCAGCGTCTTGAGCATGTCCGGCGCGATCGCCGTCGCCTCGAGCAGGATCACGCCCTGCACCGGAATGCCGGCCGCGAGATAAGCGGGCAGCGTCGTGAACGCCTGGCCGCCTTGCGGAACGCCGACGGTGCCGAAGCTGAGCAGGATCACGCTCACCAGAAACACGCCGATCGTCCCGATGCTGAGTGGCACGTGGTAGACGTAGGCGAGGAAGAACAGCTTCGCCATCGAGGAAACGGGGCGATTGAGCTTGAACAGCGTAACGCTGAGCGGCAGCACGAAGCCGCTCACGCGCGACGGCAGCCGCAGATGATCGACGCCGCCCTGCACGAGCGCGGGCAGCGCGGCGAGCGAAGAAAGCGTGCTGATCGCGACGAGTTGCGCGGGCGCGGCGGCGCGGGCGAACTGGCGCATCGACGTGCGGCCGGTGAGCGCAGTGATCGGATAGAGCGCGATGAGGAAGATCGCGAGCAGGATGCAGACGAGGAGGATGAACGCGCCCATCATGCCCGCCGTCGCGCCGCCGGCGCGCAGCGCGGAGACGTACGTCAGCGCGAAGATGCCGACTGGCGCCCCGAGCAGCAACCACCGCACGATCGTCATCATCGCCTCGGCCAATCCGCGCGCGACGTTCGTGATCGGGATGCGTTGCTCGTCGCGCAGGCGATGAATGGCGGCGCCGAGGAGGCCGGCGAAGATCAGGATCGGGAGGACTTCGCCTTTGCGCGCCGACTCGATCAGATTCGTCGGCAGGCTCTTGGTCCAGTCGCCCGACTTCGCATCGACTGCCGGCATGTTCGGGATCTTCCCGACGTGCGCCAGCGACTCGACCATCTGCGGATCGACTTTGTAGAACGAGAGGAGCGGCGGCGTGAGGATCGCCGTGACGATGCCGGCCGCGGCGAGGAGGAAGACGAAGAGCGCGATCGCGCGCAAGCCGAGTCCGCCCATCGACGCGCCCCCCTCGGCGCGGCTGCCGACGATCGCCGACAGCAATTGACTGAAGACGAGCGGCAGCAACGCCATCTGCAATGCGGCGAGCCAGAACGCGCCGAGCGGCTCGACGAGCTTCGCGACGACTTCGAACGCCGCGATCCCCGTGCCGTGCCCCACGGTGCCGAGCGCGAGCCCGACGCCGAGCGCCAGCAACGAAAACATGGAAACAGACGGCCGTCGCCGACGGGAAGGTGCAGCGGGACGAGGATTCACGCGCGCAGTATGCCCGGAATTTCGGTTGCTGCGGAGGCCGGCTTTCCGCGACTGCGCGTTGCGCATCCTGAAATCCGGAAATACATTTCTTGGCGGTAGCTGCACAGCGTCCGATCCCCACAACTCGCCAGACCGAAAAGGAGGTCCATCGTGAAGACTCGTCTCTTCTCTGTCCTCGGTGTCGCCGGGCTCGCGCTTTTCGTCCTCGCGTTCGCTCCGTCCGCGCAGGCGGCCTGCTGCGGAGGCTGCAACACGCTCGTCAGCGGCAGCTGCTGCAACGTCTTCGGCTGCAACTGCGACGGCCCGTGCTCGAACTTCGGCTGCGGATGCCCGCCCGTCGCTTCCTCCGACTACTGCGGCGTCTGTCCCGGCTACAGCACGTCGATCGTCAACGGTCAGTGCGTCTACAGCTCGAGCAGTGCTGCGGCCGGCACGGCAGCGAAACCGTCAGCCGTTCAGGCGAAAGGGCCCACGCTGATGCTCGCGCCGGCCACGCCCGCGCAGCGATTCAAGGCCATCGACAAGAACAACGACGGCGTCATCTCCTACGAAGAAGCCGCGGCGTGGGTGAAGAAGAACGGCGGGGGCTCCATCAGCGACGCCGACCTCCGTGCGCGATTCAAGACCGTCGACAAGAACAACGACGGCAAGGTCCAGCCGGGCGAATTCGACGCCGAGCTGGCGAAGAAGTAGCGACCGCGCCGCGACGGAGCCGAGTCGCGCAACGATCGGACGCAGCTCCCGAAACCGCCAGGGCTCTGTCGCGGCCCCGGACGCACGTGGGGACCAGCTCCTGCCGGTCCGGACGGGCTGAAGCCCGCCCCTACAGTTTTCTCACTCCGCCTTCTGCATCGCCGTCTCGATCGCGCTCACCAGCGTCTCGATCGCATACGGCTTCTGCAGTACCGTCATCCGCCGGTCGGCGAGCGCGAGCGCCATCTCCTCCGAATCGGCGTTGCCGGTCGAATAGATGATCGGCAGGCGAGGCCATGCGGCGCGCATCGCCTGGCCCACGACGAGCCCATCGATGTCGCCGAGGGAGATGTCGAGGACGACGACGTCGGGGTTGGAGTGGGCGACCATCCCAATCGCCCCGCGCCCTTCGTGGATCACCTCCACCTCGATGCCCTCCATGCGCAGGAGCATCGAGACCGCGTTCGCCAGCGTGATGTTGTCTTCGACCAACAGAATCCGGGCCATTGCAGCCGCCAAAGATAGCGAAAGGGACTTTTATCCGGCAAGAGGTAATGGGGCAATTTTGTAACGTTCGTGGCTGAGCCTGGTGGTCGCACAGATTGATCACCGATTTCATCCACTCTTCGCGCGCTCGCGTAGCAGGCCTCGCTTCCGGCCTCTACGATCGAGCGAAACGCGGAGGGTGCATGTACCGATCGAAGCGCGTCCTGCTCGCCACGAACACCTTCGGCCTCCTCGGCGGCGAGGTCAACGGCGTGGCGTACACCTGCCAGAACCTCGTCGCTCAGTTTCAGACCAACGGGATGCCGGTCGACGTCTTGACGTACGGCTCGCCCGAGCGCGTCGTCGAGCTCGACGGCCGCACGCGCATCTACGTGCACGATCCGGTCAACGGCATGGCCATCGATCCCTCGCTGCGCATCGATCCCTTCTTCGCCCGCGGCGCGATCGCGCGCGCAGTCCGCGAGAACGAGTACGCACTCGTGCAGACCACCACGCCCGACCCGCTCGGCTGGTTCGCCGCGAACCTCGCCGCCGCGCAGTCGATCCCGCTCGTGGCCGGCTATCACACGATGGTCGACACCTACGCGCGCATCCGCTTCGGCGAGATCCACGCCGCCCTCGGCCGCGCCGCCGAAACGTTCCTGCGCACGCTGCTCGACTGGTACTACCGCAAGGCCGACCTGATCCTCGCGCCGTCCGACGCCGTGCGCGACATGCTCCGCCCGCGTTTCGAATCGCCGGTCGTGACGCTCGAGCGCGGCGTCGATCACAAGACGTTCTCGCCCGAGCACCGCACGCGCAGCCGCTTCTCGCCGCCGCGCGCGATCTACGTCGGACGCGTGGCGCAGGAGAAGGGGCTGGACAAGTTGTTGACGATCTTCCGCGGCTGGGAAGATGTCGAGCTGACGATCGTCGGCGATGGCCCGTATTTCGACACGATGAAGCGCGCGCTTCCGACTGCGCGTTACACCGGCAAGCTGACCGGCGAGGCGCTCTCCCGCGAGTTCGCTAACGGCGACTTCTTCGTCTTCCCCTCGGAGACCGACTCGTTCGGCAACGTCGTGCTGCAGGCCATGAGCTCGGGCCTGCCGGTCGTCGTGATGGACCAGCTCGGGGCGAAGCAGTCGGTCCTGCCGGGCATCACCGGCTTCGTCGCGCACGACGCCGAAGCGTTCGGCGCTCGTTGCCGGCAACTCGCGGGCGACGTCGAGCTGCGGTTGCAGATGGGCCGCGCGGCGCGCGCGCACGCGCTCACGTATCGCTGGGACGCGATTTTCTCCCGTCTGCTCGAGCTCTACGGGATCGCGCGCGCCGGATGGCGCGGTGAAGACGGCGAGAGGAAGCTCGACGCGGTCGCCTGATCGCGCACGAACTCGCGGATCACGCGGCGCATCGCCTCGCCGTGCAACAGCGGGATGACGTGGCCGCCGCCGTCGAACGTGTGCAGTTGCGCGTCGGGAAACGCCTTGCGCAGACGTGCGAGCGCGCGGCGATCGAAGAGCGGATCGTCATCCGCGATCATCAGCAGCATCGGTCCGCACCAGAGCCGCAACACGTCACGAAACCGCGGTTCGCGTCGATGGATGCGCGCGGCGAGTGACAGCCGAGCGACGAGCACTTCGCGCGTGAAGCGACGGCCGAAGTCGTCGAGCCGGCGTCGATGCGATTGCAGTGCGCGCTTGGCCGCGTTGCCCGCGCCGGTCGCATCGGCGAGACGCCGCGTCAGAATCGTCCGCGTGATGAAGCGCAAAACCGGAAGCGGCAAGCTGCGAGCGATTCCGGATGCGCATCCGTACGCGAACGACGCCGCACGTCGCAGCGGTGGGCAACTCATCAGGATGATGCGCCGCACCTGGTCGGGGTGATGTTCGAGAAACGCTTGCGCGACGAGGCCGCCGAACGAGATGCCGAAGACCGACGCCTGTTCGATGCCTTCCGCCTCGAGAATCGCCGCCGCGCACCGCGCGATTTGCGCCGGATCGGAGCGGTCGCCGAGGGAGGGGACGAGGACTCGGAAGTCTCGGGCGAAGGAGTTGACGAACCACTCCATCGACTCCGCGTTGCCGAGCGCGCCGTGAAACGCGAGCAGCGGCTCGCCTTCGCCGGCCGCCACGTACTCGACCGGCCCGAACGGCGTCTCCAGCACGTGGAGCGCGGCTATCGCTCGGCGCGTTCGACGAAGTAGTCGTTCCATAAAACGCCCGCGCTCTCGGCGTGCCATCGCCGCCGCTGCAACGTCGAGACGCCGCGCGTGGTCGCGTGCTCGTCGTGCTCGACGCGGAGGTCGCGGCGCAGCATCACGCGCAGCCCCGCGCGGCGCGCCTGCTCCGCCACGTGGATCTCCTCGCCGTACATCGTTCCGCGGTAATGCAGCTTGCCGCCGCGGTCGAAGAAGCGGTGATGGATCAGGAAGATCGAGCCGTGCGCCGCATAGATCTCACCCGTGGCCGGCGTGGTGCGGCGCATCGCGTGACGCAGCCGCACGGAGAGCTCGAAGATCGGCATGAAGAGCGCGAGCCGGGAGAGCAGCGCATACGCGGCCATCATCATCCGCGCCGGCCGTCGATAGAGGATCGGATTCTGATGCGCGCCGCTGCGCAGGCGGACGTCCGGCGCGACGATGCCCGTGTCTTCGCCGATCGCCGCGTTCTCCAGGTTGGTGAGGAAGTCGGCGTCGAGGCGGAGATCGGTGTTCGTCACGCAGATCCACGTCGGCAGCGCGTTCTGCTGCAGCCATTGCGACAACGCCCACGCGCAGCCCGGCACGTAGCCAAGATTGCGGGCGGGATTGAAGACGAGGGCGTTGGGGATGTCGCCTTCGTTACTGTTGTCGGCGATCACGACGTGCGCCGCGGCGCCGCCCGGCAACGAGCGCACGTGGGAGGTGAAGGCGCGCACGCTCTCCGAGTTGCGATACATGGCAACGAGGAAGCAGATCGATGCGGGCATCGGCGAGCGTTATCGCATGCGGCCGTCGAAATCCGCAGCATGGGAGTGCCAAGTCCGTGTGCAGCGCCGCGGCCCGAATTCACACCTTCGCCTCACGGCGCGAACGACGGCGCGCATCGCGATCCGGAGAATCGGCGCCGTGCAGCGCTATTGGATGTGGTTGATGGCTCGTTCGCTCATCGGCGGCTCGCTGGTGTTCCTCGCAAGCTGGTACATCGCAAGAGTGATGCTCCACCTGTGAAGCGGCTCGTCGACTGGCTCACGCGCCTGGCCATCCATCATTGGCGAGCGACGCTGCTCGTCACGATCGTGGTGACGATCACCGGCGCGATTGCCACCACGCAGCTCCGCCTCGATCCCGCCGTCGTGTCGTTTTTGCCCGCGCACAACCGCGCCGTCATCGACTTCCGTCGCACGCTGGAAGCGCTCGGCACGACCGATCAGCACTTCGTGCTCGTCGAACTGCCGCACGGCGCCGATGCGTCGACGTACGAGTCGGTGATCGACGATCTCGCGTCGCGTTACGAGCGCTCGCCGCTCGTGGAAAGCGTCGACGCGCGCGTGCCCGATCCGCGCGAGCTCGTCGAGCATCTCCTTCCGTATGCGACGCTGATGCTGCGTCGCGACGAAGTGGACGCGCTCGCGAAGTTGCTCACCGACGACGCGATCCGGGAGTCGATGGCGCGCAATCGCATGCTGCTCTCGACGCCGCAATCGAGCGTCGCCAAGTCCATCGTCCCCCTCGATCCCCTCGGACTCCGCACTATCTTCCTCAGCCGCCTCGGCGGCGGCGTCTCGAACGTGAAGCTCGACCTCGCGTCTGGCTATCTGTTGTCCGCCGATCACACCGCGTTCCTGCTGATCGTGCATCCTAAGTTCGCCGCGCACGATGTGGCGTCGACGCATGCGTTCATGCAGGACGTCGCGCGCATCGACGCCGAAGCGCTCGCCGCCTTCCGCACCGCGCATCCCGAAGCCGCTGCGCCCAGGATCTCCGAGGCGGGGGCTTATGCGATCAATGAGGAGGATGCGCAGCTGATTCGCGGCGACATGGTGCTCAACGTCATCATCTCCGTCGCCGGAGTGCTCGCGTTGTTCCTCTTCGCATTCCGGCGCGGCGCCGCGATTCTTTACGCGGTCGGCCCGATGGCCGCGGCGATCGTCTCGACGTTCGGCCTCGCCGCGCTCACGGTGCGCTCGCTCAGCGCTGCCAGCGCCGGCTTCGCCGCCCTCCTCGCCGGCCTCGGCATCGACTTCATCACCGTTCTCTATCAGCGGTTCACGGAGGAAAGGAACCGCGATGCTTCGGTGGAGGATGCGATCCGGACGACGATGCGCACGACGATGCCCGGCGTGGCCGCGGCTTCGCTGACGACGGCGGCGACGTTCTACGCGTTCCTCGTCACCGATTTTCGGGGCATGGCCCAGATGGGGTTCCTGACCGGGACGGGCATCCTGTTCTTCTTCCTCGCCGTCGCCTTCGTGCTGCCGGCGCTGATCGTGTGGCGGGAACGCGGCAAGGATCGCCCGCCGCGGATCCAGCTGCACGCGTTCGGAACGCAGCGGCTGATGCGCGCTTGCATCGCGCGACCGCACACGACGATCGTCGTGTGGTGCGCGATCACGATGATCTCGATCGTCATTGCGACGCAGGTGGAGTTCAACGACGACGCGGCGCGCCTGCGGCCCTCGGGCACCGCGGCGGTCGCGGCGCAGATGCGGGCGGGCAAGATCTTCGGCCGCCACGCGAACGTCGGGCTGCTCGTCGCGGATGGGAAAACGGCCGACGAGGCGCTGCAGCGAAGCGAGACGGTGCTGCCGCTGCTCGACCGTCTCGCGGCCGAGCGCCGCATCGGCGGCTTCGACTCGCTGGCCGGCCTCGTGCCGACGATCGCTACGCAGTCGGAGGCGCTGGCGCGGATGCGCGAGCTGCCGCCGGCTGCGTTCGATGCGGAACGCGTCGCGAAGAGCATCGCCGCGTCGGCGGAAGCGAATGGATTGAAGCCGGCTGCTTTCGAGGAGTTCTCGGATGCGCTGCGTACCGCGCTCGGGACGCGCGAGCCGGTGGACATCGGCGCGATTCAGGATCCGATGCTGACGAAACTGTCAACGCGCTTCGTGCAAGAGCATCGCGGCGTTTGGTACGTCGTGTCGTACGTCTATCCGCCGGAAGGCGGCTGGTCGAACAAGACGCCTCCGGAGCTGATGCGGCTGTCGGAGTCGACGCCGCACGTAGTCTTCACCGGTCCGAACATCGTGAGCGCGGCGTTGCGCGAAGTCGCCCGTTTCGACGCCATCCGTTCGACGCTTCTCGGCCTCGCACTCGTCTTCGTGCTCTTCGCCTTCGCGTTCCGTTCGCTGGGTTATGCGGCGCTGTCGTTCATCCCGTTCATCGCCGGCGCCGCGGGCATGCTCGCGATCATGGCCATGCTCGGCCTGGAGCTGAACCTCATCAACATCTTCGCCGGCCTGATGATCGTCGGCGTCGCGACCGACTACGCGGTCTACATGCTCCAGCGCTATCGCGAGAATCCCGCTGTGTTCGCCGGCGCGGCGATCGAGACGGGGCAGGCGGTGGCGATGGCGGCGTTGACGACGATCGCCGGCTACGGCTCGTTCGCCGTGTCGCACTATCCCGGCCTTCGCTCGGTGGGCTACATCACGACGCTCGGCATCGGCGTGAGCGCGCTCGCGGCGTTGACGCTGTTGCCGGCGATCCTCGTGCTGAAGACGCGGCGTTCGTGATCGGACCTTCGTTGCACGCCGCACCGCGGCGGATACCGAAGGCGAAGGCGGGCGAGGTGCTCGAGCGCTAGAAAAACGTAGGGCCGGCTCTCCAGCCGGCTCAATCTCCATGCTGGGCCGGCTGGAGAGCCGGCCC
>JAFAVZ010000515.1 GCA_019242175.1 Acidobacteriota bacterium | reverse complement strand
ACTACCCGGACCCGCGCCAATGGGCAGCCTTCACGCTCAATGGCGATCCTCAAGGTCGCTGGAACGCTTCCTCGCCATGATCGCGAATGCTCGGTTGCCGAAGGGGCTTTCTGCGATCATTGCGCGCGATGGGGCGAAGACGACTGCTGTCTCGACCAGCGACCTCGTGGATCCCCGGCCAGAAAGAACGCCGCCCAGTATCTCGGATCGGCGAATTGCGGATCCCCGATCATCTCCACCTGCGCAGCGCGTAAGGCTTCGGCGGCGGAAGCACCGGCGAGGAGATGGTCATAGAACTTTCCGATCAGCGGCGGTGTGGCCTCATCGCTGATATCCCAGAGCGTCGCAATCACGCCCGGACTGCCGGCATACAGAATGGATCGGGTCAAGCCGACGATCTCGTCGCCTTCACTGCGGTTGCCGACCCCTGACCGGCATGCGGAAAACACCACCAGATTCACGCCCGAGAGGTCCAGCCTGGACTGGATCTCGTCGACGTTCAGCTGTCCATTCTCGCCATTTCCCTGCGCCAGATGAATGGCGCTGAACAGCGGGCTGGCCGCGTCGTAGGTTCCGTGGGCGGCGATGTGCAGAAGGTCGACCTTGCCGTCGAGCCGATACAACAGACTCTCCTGCGCGTCCTTTCCGAGCTTCGCCCTCGTGTGCAGCTTCTCGGCCACCAGCCGCGCCTCTTTCGCTGCGCCCGGAAGGGGCGGCTGCGATGGCGTGGCGGGATCCCCGAGCACGAGTGCGACGCCGCCGACCGGCGAGTCCTTCTGGCGAAGAAACGGAATCGAGCTCGCGCTCGGCATGTAGGTGATCGGGAAGTCTTGGACGAGATATCTCTCGCATTTCTCGTCGTACAAAGCGGCGAACGGAACGTAGTGCAACTCGCCATGCGGAATGATCATCAGCCGCCTTCTGCGGATCTTGCTCCGGAGCGGCTCGATGAGCGCGGCATAAGCCTCCGCCGCGTTTGCCGAGCCCGCACTGCACTCGTGATCGCCAAACGGCCGGGCGCCGCGCGGCCTGGCTAGCTCGAAAGCCCAGCAGCTGATCCGCTTCAGCTCCGACTCGCTCACGAGCAGTTGCACGTAATCCAGCGAATCCTTGTCGAGAATCCAGGCGTGAGCGCCTAACGGAGTGATGAAGTAGCTGAGAAGAGTCGTGTCTTCCGGCAATTCCTCCTGCACCGCCTGGATCGATTGCGATGGGACGCCGGTCAGCGAGGCGTACTCCGGAGCGGATGCCTGCACGCGAGGCAGAAGCGCCTCGTACTGCTGCCGCAGCTTTGCCAAGCTCCCGTCATGCTGTGATTCTTCGTCCCAGTCAGCGATCTTTCTGCGGAGGGCGTCGGCTTCCTTCACCAGAGACGAGCCTTCGCCGCCCGGAAGCTTGAGACGGCGGTTTCCCAGGAGCCGGAGAAACGTGCGCGCACGCGCCCGCTCCGAGGTCTCGAAACCCTCTGCGATTTTTCCAAACCACAACTGGCTCTGGAGAACTGTGTCGTAATACAAGCGTGTATCCCCCAGATACCGCGTCAACATGGACTCCGATCGCATGTCGTCGCTGCCTATCTCTAGAGCCTCGAGTCCATCAGCGAACGCACGGGACGCCTCGTCGTAATCGAATTGCATCATGTAGCTGGCACCGATGATCAGAAGCAGCGTGGAGCGGGCCTCACTGTTCGCACTGGTCTCCGCGACCTCCTGCAGCAGTTTGCGGGCGCCCTCCATGTTGCCTTTCTGGAATTCCTGCATGCCCGCCATCACAGCCGTGTATTGGCCTTCCACCGTGTCATCGAATCGGCGTTCGATGCCGGAGACGTCCTTCGTTTCGAGCATCTTGAGCATGTGCTCCGCAATCGGCCGCAGTTCCTGAACCCGGTCGGGACTCGTGACGGAAGCGTGCCGCATCGTTCGTTCCATGCTCGCCTGAACATCCTTCACTGTGGCCTGGCCCCGCTTGAATCGCAGCCAGGTCTCGAGCCAGGTGAAGGAGTCGTCGATGATCTCCTGCTTTCCCATCTCGATACGCTGGTGTGCCCTGTTCAGCGCGTTTTCCATGGCAGCGTAGTTGGATGTGTGCAGATAGACGATGCACAGGCTCTCCCATGCAGCCATCTCGGACAAGGGATCGTTCAACGACTGATGAAGCTGGAGCGCTCGTTCGAGATGCGCGGCGGCAGAGCCGTAGTTCCCATTCAGTAGGCTCGCCCTGCCTTGACTGAGCTCCAGCGCGGCGTCCGCGGCAACGCTCTTGACTGCCTTCACGGCATTCAAGGCCTTCATCAAGCCAACCTCGGTTTCGGGCGCCCGCTCACCGGATGTCGTCAGCTGTGCATCCGTTGCCATCATGGCGGCGCCCTCCGGACGCTCCATGAAAGCGTGCTCGACGTCAGACGCCTTCTCGCGCCACTGTTTCGCTTCCTCGGAATGACCGGCGCTGGCTTCCGCGAGAGCCAATCGGTTGTAGTACTCGAGTCTGGTCCGTGAGTCCTCCATTGGATCTTGAGGTGTCTGCGATGACGCTTCGAGACCACTTCGATAGTGCGCTGCTGCTTCGTCGTAGCGCTTCTGCCGGAAACGGAGATCGCCGAGATGCACTTCAAGGCCGTGATAAGGGACCGGAGAGTCCTTCAAACAGTCGGCGGCTCTGTTCAGCTCCTCCTCCGCCCGCTCGAGCTGACCGGCATCCATCAGCAGCCCCCCGTAACTGTCTCGCGTGATCGGCTCGAGCATTCCTTCGAGGACCATCGGCTTCATCCAGTCTTCGAAGTACTGATAGAGCTCCAGCATGCCGCGCGGCTGCCCGGAATCCCATAATGTAAAGAGTGTCTCGAGAGAAAACGACGCGGTGGACATCTTCGCGTCGTTGATGACGGAGAGCGCCCGTTCGACATATTGGATCGCCTCCTTCCGCCGTCCTGACAAGTCTTCGAGCTCGGACAAGGTGAAGAAGGCGAACCAGGCGCCGACGACATCGTTCTGAGCGCTCATCTTTCCGGCCGCCTCCGTGAGGTCGGCCCTCGCCGCATCCGCGTGGTCGAGCTCCCACTCGGCAATTCCCAGCCGGAGAAGCGCAACGGCTTCGCCGCGAAGATCGTTCTTGCGCCGAGACTCTTCCAGGGTGTTCGTGAGCTGTTCTTTCGTTTGCGCTGGCTCCCGGGCCACCAGCGATGTCGCGAAAATCTGAAACAGAAGCACAACGGCGATGACGGCGCGGCTAGCCACTTTCAACGGCTCTCCGGACGGTTTCGGCCGAGCTCCTGTGCCTTCTCCGACCAGCGCTTCGCTTCCTCGGGATGGTTGGTAATCGTTTCCAGGCGGGCCAGGCGCTCATAGATTCCGGCCTTGATCTGCGGACTGACCGCCGCAAACATCGCCATCTTCGGCGACGCGTTCAGCGCCTTCATGTAGTGAGCGCGGGCCTCGTCGTAGTTCTTCTGCAGAAATCGGAGATCCCCGAAGTGCCCTTCAATGGAGAAGTCGTACAGGCCTCGCGAAAAAGCTGATCCCGCCGCCGCGGCCTGAAGCTCCTTCTCCGCCTTTTCGAATTTCCCACCCAGCGCGAGTACGTTCCCGTACATGTCGTGAGTCAGCGGCTCCAACGATGACTGCAAGAGGATCGGTTTCATCACACTCGCCGTAGGTCCGTCCAGATCTTTGAGCATCTGAGGTGAAAATCCGACCGGGGAACTGAAGGCCGTCAACGTCTTGAGGTTGATCGGCGCGGTCGAGGCTTTCACCTCGTCGAGCAGAGCGACGGCCTTTTCGGCATGACGGATCGCCTCACCCACGCGCCCGGATCCGGCTTCGACCTGGCATAGGAGAAGGTGCGCCATCCACGCTCCCAGTAGGTCATTCTGAGAGCGCATCTTCTCGGCAGCTTCGACTAGGCCGCTTCGCGCCTCATCCAGATTGCCGAGGGACGCCTCGACAATCCCTAGCTGCAGAAGCGTGGAGGATTCTCCGGCGAGATCTCCTTTCGCGCGGTACTCATCCAACGCTTTCGTAAGCCGCAGCTTCGTCTGAGGAGACGGATTGGTGAGCGCCTGAGGCGTAATTTGGGCGTCGAGTGAAAGCGTAGAGAGTTGAAGCAGCACTGCGATGACGATGGCGATGACACGGACAGTCATGAGTCCCTCCAGCCGATTTGTCGTGATGCATCCACAGACACGCTTTCGCCATCCTCGTGCGAGGTGTCTGCCGCCTGGAGTGCATTCATGAAGTGAGCACGGCATGAAGTCGCATCTGCGACCGCCCACAGACTCGACTAGTCGTCGCCGTCTTGTTGAACCGCGTCACTTCGCCATGTTTTGTCCATTCAAGGAGACATGGACTGCCACGCGCTTCTATGTTCCATCGACCGCACATCGTCCTCGATCAACGACCGCGGCTGATATGCCGCCTCCGCCCCTTCCCCTCCCGCCCCGAGGGGATCGCCCTGGAGCGTTGGCAGCAGCGTGTAGCGGCCGGTGGCTTCGTCGTAGTCGAGGACGATCATCGTGGCGTAGTCGACATGCACCGGTTCGGGGGCGAATCGGGTCTCGCGGGTGCATTCGAGTCCGGCGGGCGTAGAGCGGCAGCGGTCGGGGCGTTTCGGAGAAAGACGTACGAGTCGAAAGGGCTCGTCGTAGAACAATCGGAGCCAACAGTTCGCGAGATAGTCGGCTTCGGTCGCCATGTAAAACGAGGTGTTCCCGCTGCGCAGAACGAGCTGGGTGCCGGGGCGGAAGCGAGGGACGGCGTCAAGGATGGACGCAAGCTCCCGTTGGTGTCGCCGCCACGCGCCGAGGAACAGATCCTGGCGTTCGATGCCGCCCCACGCGCCAAATCCGATGAACAGCGCCAGTAAAATGTGGATCGCAACGCGGCTGCCCGGCCAGCGATCGCGCGCCCAGCCGGCGGCGAAGGCGATCGCCAGCGACGCCCAGACGCGCGACATCAGATGTGTGCGGTTGTGTACGTCCGCCATCTGCAGCCGGGCGTAGAGAACGTTGAAGACGCAGGCCATCAGTACGAAGAGGACCGCGAATCGCAGTGTGGTCATGGACGAGCGCGATTCCGCGGGACGCGATCGAGCCCGCAGAAAGAAGGCCAGCGCGGCGACGAGCGCAAGAGACGCCTGCACGGACATCGGGATCACCGGCGACGGCCTCGCGCCGAAGCGCGGCCGTGTGAAGACCCAGCGCCATGGACGAAAGTTCTCCAGGCAGAGGTGGGCGGCGCGCGCCGCGAGCTGCGGTAAGGGAAGATGTTGGATTGCGACTGCCGCGTAATCATGCGGATCGCGCAGGAACTGCACTTCGCGAACGGCCGCGGGCGCCGTCGCCAACGCGCATACGGCAAGCAGCAGCAACGCGCGCCGCCGTTCCGCGATGCGATCCACGGACGATTCGCTGGGTAGAAACAGTAGCAGCGGAAGGAACGGCATTGCCACGAACGCGAGGTCGACCGTCCACACACTAAACGTCAGCGACGAGACAGCGAGAACGAGCCACGGCCAACCGCCGGATGAGCGGAATCGGAGGCCACAACCGGTCGCCACGAGCAGCATCACGATGGCGAGGTGATAGCCGAGCGGCGTCAGATTGTTGGTGAGGTAGTCGCTGGTGGCGGTGAGCGTGAGCGCGATCGCGGCGAAACGGACGAACGTGCGACGCGGCGCGAGGAGGCGGGCGATCCAGCCGGCGAGCAGCGCCTCCGCAATCCAGAAGAAAGCGTGGATGGCGTGCAGCGCGAGCAGCGGCCGCGGCGTGAAGTACGCGAGCCAATAAGGCAGCAGATAGAAGAGCCGCATCGGCGTGCCGAACGGACGCACGAGCGCCGCGGGCAGCTCGCCGCGGCGTTGGAAAACGGCGCTGAAGTGCAGCACGTCGTCCTGCCAGAAGCCGTGCAGGTGCGGCGTTACCTGCAGCACGAGCACGGCGAGCAGAACGAAGAGCGCAGCATCGCCGTAGCGCCCTTCGTCCGTCCGGACGGGCTCCGTGGATTTCCCAAATTCGCCGATAGGCCATCATCGCACAATGGCGGGCCCATCCGTATCAGTCGTCTTCGCGCTTCGTGCTCTTCAGCGCCCAATAGACGAGCGCGGGCTGGAAGAACAGCCGCGTGAAGCGTTTGCCGTCGGTATCGAGGCCGAACGCGTCGCGATGATGGATGTATTGCGAGATGTTTCCCGGAAAGACGGCCACGAAGAACGCCGCCGCGACTTTTCCCATCAGCGCCTCGTGCTTCCTCGGGACGAGCAGCAGCGCGCTGCCGAGCGCGATCTCCGCGTAGCCGGAGTAGACGACCGTGTCGTCCTTGGCGAGCGGCACCCAGTCGGGCACCTGAGCCTGGAAGTCTTTGCGGGCGAACGTCAGGTGGCTGATGCCGGCGAAGACGAGACCTCCGCCGAGCAGGCAACGGGCGAGGGTTTTGGCAAGGTTCTTCGGCATGGGTGACTCGGAGTCGCTGCAACCCGAGGACCAACGGAGATATCCTCTGTCGATGAGCCTTCCCCGCATGGACCACGTCAGCGTCGTCGTCGAAGACCTCCACGCCGCCATCGCCTTCTTCACCGAGCTCGGATTGAAAGCAGACGGCGAGGCGCCGATCGAGGGCGCGTGGGTGGATCGCATCAACGCGATCGACGGCATCAAGGTGAACATCACGATGATGCGCACGCCAGACGGGCACGGCGCGCTGGAGCTGACGAAGTTCCACAACCCGCCCGCGATCAGCGAGGAGCCGAAGATCGCGCCGCCGAATGCGCTGGGCCTGCGCAGCGTCATGTTCGAGGTCGAGGACGTCGACGACATGGTCGCCCGCCTGGGCAAGCACGGCGGAGAGCTCGTCGGCGAGATCGTGAACTACGAGAACTACTATCGGCTGTGCTACCTCCGCGGGCCGCAGGGCATCATCGTGGCGTTGGCGGAGAAGCTGGGCTGAGCACCGCTTCGATCGCTACGGCCGCTCCCTCTGCAGCATCTCCTCGATTCTCTCCAGCCGCTGCTTCAGCTCCTCGTTCTCTTTCTCCAGATCGCTGACGCGTTGCTGGAGCTCGATCGTTCTTGCGTCGAGCGCCTTCGCCGCGGCGAGCGCGACGCCGTCCGGGTCGATGGTCGCGATGTGCCTGTCGTCTTCGC
>JAFAVZ010000634.1 GCA_019242175.1 Acidobacteriota bacterium | reverse complement strand
CGACCATGGAGCGATAGCCCCACAGCGGCTTGCGCGTGTTGTTCGCGATGACCTCGGCCACGATGCCCATCGCCGGAAGGATCAGGACGTAGACCTCCGGGTGCGCCAGGAACCAGAACAGGTGCTGCCAGAGCAGCGGGTTGCCGCCGCCGGCATTGCCCAGCACCTGGCCGGAGACGACGAGGCCGCTCGGCAGGAAGAAGCTCGTGCCGGCCACGCGATCCATCAGCTGCATCACGGCCGCGGCCTCGAGCGGCGGGAACGCGAGGAGAAGGAGGAACGAGGTGACGAACTGCGCCCAAGTGAAGAACGGCAGGCGCATGTACGTCATCCCCTTCGCCCGAAGCTGGATGATCGTGACGAGGAAGTTCACCGAGCCGAGGAGCGACGAGGTGATGAGGAAGACCATGCCCAGAATCCAGATGGTCTGTCCCATCGGTGCGATGACCGAGAGCGGCGGGTAAGACGTCCAGCCGGAGCTCGGCGCGCCGCCCGGAGCCCAGAAGCTCGTGAGCATCAGGATGCCGCCCGGGAGGAAGCACCAGTAGCTGGCCATGTTCAGCTTCGGAAACGCCATGTCCGGCGCGCCGATCTGGAGCGGGACGAGGTAGTTGCCGAAGGCGCCGACGGCGAGCGGAACGATCGCGAGGAAGACCATGATCGTCCCATGCATCGCCCCGAGCTGGTTGTAAGCCTCGGGCAGCATGATCCCGCCCGGCGCCCGGCTCTCGCCGAGGATCTTCATGATGCTGAAGGCCTGGTTCGGCCAGCCGAGCTGGAGGCGCATCAGCAGCATGAGGGAGAAGCCGAAGAGGAGGAAGCAGAGTGCGGTGACGCCGTACTGCACGCCGATCCACTTGTGATCGGTGGAGAAGACGTACTTGCGGATGAAGGAGAGCTGATGCGTCGAGTGCGCGTGCGTGAGGCTCTCTTCCTTGTTGACCCGGATCGCCTCGCGCAACGCCTTCTCGGCGTCGTCCGCGTACATCCACTGGTTGCCGACTCGAATCTGACGTTTCGACATTGAACGCCCTCAGTTCCTAGTTCCTAGTTCTTAGTCGCCGCTGAATCCGTTTCCCTGAGAACCAGGAGCTCTCTTCCTAGCCCTTGTAATTGAAGTTGATCGCCTTCGATTCTTTCGCCGCCACCGTCACCTGCTGCTCCTGCGGGCCGTACTTCTCGTGCCACGCGACGATCGTGTAGGTGCCGGGCGGGAGGTTGGGAATGGTGAACGTGCCGTTCGCGGTGGAGACGGCGTAGAACGGATGGGGCATGACGGCGAGATAGGAGCGCATCCAGTTGTGGACGTCGCACTTGATCTTGAACGGCGTCATCTCGACCTTGTCGAACTTCTTCGTGGCGACCATGCCCTGCACCGGCTGGCCTTCGTTGAACTGGGAGTTCACGACCGGCTGGGCGTGGACGTTGTGCAGCGTGGCATCGCTGTTCTTGATCTGCAGCGCCTGATTCACCTGCACCGCGTGGACGTGCGGGAAGTACTTGCAGCCCTTCTGGTCGATCTCTTCCGCGGTCGACGGCGGCGCGTAATTGCCGGCCGGCGCGTTCTTCACGTAGACGAAGACGTTGGCCAGCTCGCCGGCCGGGCTCACGACGACTTCCTCGTCCTGCGCGCCCGCGCCGCCCTGATGCTGCGAGGCGCAGTACGGATCGGCGGCCATCTGGATGTTCGCCGCCTTCGGCATCGCGGCGGCTTCGAGCTTCACGACGCCGGTGAGCGTCGCGGCGTCGGCGGAAACGGGTGCGGCGGCAGCCGGAGCGGCGGCAGCGGGCGCGCCGGTGTCGGAGGCCGCGACCGTCGCCGTCGGCGGCGCCTGGTCATCCTCGCCCTCGGCCTCTTCGTTCGAAGACGCCTCGTGGCCCTTGCCACAAGCGACGAGCAGGACGACGCACAACGCGAGGAGCAACGTCAGGAACTTCTTCATGGACATGCTGTGACTCTCCGTTTCGGTGTCATCCTGAGCCCCGGAGAGGGCGAACGATCCCCACCGTTCTTGCTGGGAGATCCTTCGCCGTCTATGCGGCTCAGGATGACAGGTTCATCTTCCAAAATCGACCATCTTTTTACCGTCCCGCGCTGGCACCCGTCTCCAATCTTCCCGACTTGATGGGCGGGAGGCCGGGCGGCAGCGAAGGAGCGGGCGTCTGCACGGCCGGTCCCTCGGAGCCCGGTCGCGCGGCGCGGACCTGGGTGATGCCGATGCTCCAGATGTAATCGCGCAGGTAGTTCGTCAGCGCGACGGCATCGGACATCGCCCGTCTCAACTCTTGTTCGTTGCCGTTGAACAGCGGCAGGAGCGCCGCTTTCTGCGATGCGAACGCCGGCGTGTCGATGGCCTGGGCCAGCGGCGACTGGAAGCCGCCCGTCGCCGCATCGCGCGGGAAGTTCGCCGGCATGCGCGTCGTCGGGATCATTTCGCCCGGACGGCGGATCCAGTCCGCGATCCAGTCGTGGCGCAGACGCACGCGAGCCAGGGTGAGGTTCGGCGCGAGCGACGTCGCATCGGCGATGTTCGGCGCCGGCGGGTTCTCCGGATCGACGCGCGCCGTGCCGTGGCACTGCGTGCAGCGCAGCATGGTGAAGACTTCCCGCCCGATGGCGACGTTCGCCGCCGGCGGGTCATTCGCCAGGTGCGTATCGAACTGCTGTTCATGCCCCTCGGCGGCGAAGAACGCGACGAGCTTCGACGCCTCTTCGTCGCTGAAGTGGAACGTCGGCATCCGGACGCTCAGCCACGGACGGATCTTCGTGACCGTCGGATCCTTCAGGAAGTTGAAGAGCCACGGCGATTGCGCACGGCCGCCTTCCGGACTGAGATCCGGCGGCAGGAAATTCGTGTCGGAGATCAGCTCGCCGATGGCGCGGCCATAGCGGTCGACGACGTGGCATCCGCGACAGTTGTGCTGGGAGACGAGCTTCCTCCCCTCCTCCGCAATGCGCTCGTTCGAGCGCTGCGCGGCCATCCGCTCCGGCGCCACGCGTTCCTTCGTGAGACCGAGGACGACGGTCGTGATGAGCCGCGCCTCGTTTTCCGTGAGGTGGAAGTTCGGCATCTTCAACTTGTCGTTGTAGGCCTTCGTCCGCTCGTCGTCGTAGATGCGCGGGCTGCGCAGCTTGTTGTAGACCCACGACGGGACGCTGTGCTCGATGTGCTCGTGCTTCCCGTCTTCGTGCTGGTAGCCGTGGACGAAGCCGAAGTCGAAGAGGTGGAGCGTCTTCGAGCCTTCGATCGTGAGCTCGGTGCCGATCGGCTTCAGACCTTCGAAGCCTTTGATGTTGTGGCAGGAGTAGCAGCCGTATTTTTCGATGCTGCGCTGGCCGAGGTAGACCAGCTGCTCCTGCATCGGCATCGACCGCAATTTGTCCTCGGCATCGCGGTCCGTCATCGTGTTGATGAGGTAGCCCTTGGCGAGGTCGTGGACCGCTTTCGCGTCGGCCGGGCGGATCGGCGTCTCCATGAACTTCGGCTTCTGGAGAGTCGTGAGGTACGCGGTGACGTCCGCCGCTTCGGCTTCCGTCAGCCGCAAGCTCGGCATCGGCGCCTCGGCGTAGTAGTTCTTCGGGTTGCGAACCCAGTTGTAGATCCACGAGGCGTGCGTCTTGGTGCCGACGCCGGTCAGATTGAAGCCGTAGTTGCGCTCGATCGGGAAGTCTTCGCGGAGCGCGACGCGCTCGACGCCGTCCTTCGGCGTGAACGTCTCGGTGGAGATGTGACACGCCATGCAGCCGAGGTTGTCGACGAGCTCCTTGCCGTGCGTTGCGTCGCCCGCGGACGGCGGTGCCGGCCACTGGCGATGCGTCGATTTTGCGAAGAGGAAGGAGACGATGGCGTGGATCTCGGCGTCCTGGAACTTGATGTTCTGGGCGCGTTCGGCGGCCGGCACGGTGGGGCCGATCATGTTCCGCTGATAGAAGAACGACGGCATGCGCGTCGTGGAGCGGAACGAGTGCGGCTCGGCGATCCAGCGGAACGCCCACTCCGGCGTGGTCTTCTCCGCGATGCCGTTCAGGTCCGGACCCGGCTTGCGGAGATCGGCGAAGCGCCAGTTGTTGATCTTGTGGCAGGCGTGACAGCCGTACAGCTCGACGGTGGCCGTGGCCTTCGTGATCTGCGAGTCGCCGCCGCCGACGGTGACCTGTCCGGCGTGGCACTTCAGGCAGCCGGCCTCGTAGTACTGGCGGGGATACATCGGCGTGTCGAGGAACGGATTCGGCTCGTAGCCCCACTGCCGTTTCTCGTAGTCCGCCATCGTCGGCAGGAAGCCGCCGAGGAAGCCTCCGCGCCAACGCTTTTCCATCTTCGGGCTGGCGGCGATGTGTCCCGCGCGGCCGAACTCCGTCGCGCGATCCTGGCCACGATGGCAGGCCGTGCAGCCGAATTCGAGCAGCGGATGGGGCGACGCTGACCCGACCATCTCGTCGAGGCGCGGATGGGTGCGGAACGGGTTGAGGACGTCTTCCGGACCGTCCTGGATGCGTTTCAACTGGGCGATACGCGTTTCGACGTCGGCGCGTTTGTCGGCGGCGATCTCGAAACGATCGAGCTTGCCCTGCAGCTCGGTGGAGAGGCGCGCGGCTTCTTTCTTCGACTCGAAGCCGGGCCGGTCGATCGCGCGGTGACACGTCTGGCAACGATCGACGCGCGGGACGTTCATGTAGTTCATGTCGATGAAGAGGTCCGGCAGGACCACCTGATCGATCTTGAACGTCGGGGCGATGAAATCGAGCATCGGCAGATTCAGGATGATGTTTTCCTTCGTCGCCGAGACGGTCGCGAGCTGCTTGCTGAGCAGGTCGATGGAGGCCGTCAGCTCCTTCTTCCTGTCTTCCACTTCCTTGATCTTGCCCAGCCACACGTTGACCTGGGCCAGCGCCGCGTCGCGTTTGCGCGTGACGTCCTGCAGCTTCAGCTGGAGCTGGGTCGTGAGCGCGTCGAGTTCATGGAACTCGCGCGCCCGCGCCGCCTGGTCCGGACGGTGCTGCGTGATCGCCGCTTCGACTTCGTAACGCGCGGCGTCGAGGCGGGCCTTCGTGAAGCGGAAGTCCTGGTCGGCCGCGTAGTGCTTCCCTTCCCACGAGTCGAGCTCTTTCTGGGCGAGGATGTACTGCTGCCGTTGCCGCGCGATCTCCAGCTCGTGCTCTTTGATCTGTCGGTCGAGATCTGCGAGCTGCTTCTGGTTCGCCGCCTGCTCCGCGACCTGCAGATCCTGCGAGAGCCGCTGGTTCTGGATGCGCATGAACTCGTACTGGAACCACTTCCAGCCGCGCACGTAGTCGTAGGCGACGATGAGCCCCGTCACTGCGAGCAGGCCGAGGCTCGACAGGGCGAAGATGAGGTTGAGCTTCCTCATCGAGTAGTTGTGCGGGATCGGTTCCTGCGGCTTCATCGTAGTGGTTACTGGTCGCTGGTTACTGGTTGCTCGTAGCTGCTGCTTTGTGCCGAGTGAGCTGGTGCTGTCGGGCTCTCTATGAGCAACCAGCAACTAGCAACCAGGAGCTCACACATTGAAGAAGATCTCCTGGATGTGCACGATGTACTTCAGGTTGAAGAGCCAGCGCAGGACCATCTTGATCGGCAGCGACATCATGATCAGGAAGAGGTAGGCGCCGACGTAATACCGCGGTGGTCCCATCTTCAGATAGAAGCGGCGGAAGCTCTTGATCGCCAGCAGCGGCGGCAGGCCGAGGTAGATGACGCAGAGGATGATCCCGAACAGCTCGCGGATCAGCCACATCTTCGGCAGCGGCATGCCGAGGAGCTTGACCCAGATCAGCTCCGACAAGTCGACGTTGACGAGTGGTACGAGCTTGTTCGGATCCCAATATTCGTAGGGGCCGAAGAAGTTCCAGTTCGGGCCGCGCAGGAACGTGCCGGTGATGATGAGGAACGACCAGAGCACGAGGAAGCCGTAGAGGAAGATCCCCAGCTCCCACTTCCGCTCCTTGAACGAGTAGTAGCCGTTCCCCTTCGGGTTCGTGTCGATGTACGGAATGGCCATGAGGCCGACGATGATCAGCGTCGGGAGAACGACGCCGGCCAGCCAGGGATCGAAGTAGACGAGCATCTCCTGCAGGCCGAGGAAGTACCACGGCGCCTTGGCCGGGTTCGGCGAGGAGGTGGGGTTCGCCGCTTCCTCGAGCGGCGCGCGCAGGCCGACCGACCAGACGATCATGACGATCGTCAGGAGGATCATGCACAGCATCTCGGTGTAGACGAGGTCGGGCCAGGTGAAGAGCTTCTCGTCCGACTCCGTCTTCTCCCAGGGGATGCCTCCCTTGTCGATCTGCTTGTCGTTCAGATACGCCTTGCTGAGCGCGATCCAGGTGAAGATGCCGAGGAGGAAGATCATCGCGCCGATGGGGACGTTGTCCGGCTTGGCGGCGATGAGGAAGAAGTTCGGGTCGCGCATCGACACGCCGAAGCCGGCCAGGCCGAGGATCAACAGCCACATGCCGACCTTCGGATCCCACAGCCGCCCGCCCAGCTGCGCCAGGCCGAAAAGCAGGAGCAGATAGGCGATGCCGAGGTAGAGCAGCGGCGTGATGAAGAAGCCGATGACGATGAAGAGGATGCCGATGGCGAGGAGAGCCAGGCCGCCCTTGTCCTTCAGGCGGCCGTCCATCATGTTGAAGTAGACGAGGAAGAAGAAGCCGAACGTGAGGAGAAGGAACGAGATCGACGACCCGGAGAGTACGTTGATGAAGTCCTTGATGAACGTCATGTTGCCGTCTCTCTCCTTCGCCTAGAGGGGCCCCGAGATGCCCCCGTCTTTACGCACTCGCCAGAAGTGAATCGCCATCAGGAAGCCCGCCGCGAGCGGGATGACCATGCAGTGCAACACGTAGAAGCGCAGCAGGGTCGAAGGTCCGATGCTTCTTCCGCCGATGAGTGCGAAGCGGGCGTCGTCTCCTGCGTGAATCAGGCGGACGTCGCCCAATCGTATGAGCCCGGATGCGGGCCCCTCGTTCCCGGCGCCTGGTGTGGCGCGCGCCATGTTCGAACCGACCGTGATGGCCCAGATGGCGAGCTGGTCCCACGGCAGAAGGTAGCCGGTGAAGGAAAGGAGGAGCGTCAGGACGAGGAGGATGACGCCGACGTTCCAGTTGAACTCGCGGGGCGGCTTGTACGAGCCGGTCATGAAGACCCGGAACATGTGCAGCCACACGGCGATGACCATCGCGTGCGCGCCCCAGCGGTGCATCTCGCGCATGATCCCGAACGGCGCCTGCTCGCGCAGGTCCATGATGTCCGTGAACGCGTACTCGATCGTCGGCCGGTAGTAGAACATCAGCAGCAGGCCGGTGACGGTCTCGACGAGGAACAGGAAGAAGCTTGTCCCGCCCATGCACCATGTGTAGCTCATGCGCACGCCGGAGCGGCGCACTTTCACGGGGTGGAGATGGAGGATGAGGGAGCCGAGAACGGCCAGGACGCGTTTGCGATTGGTGTTGGGGATGCCGACCCGGAAGATGGACTTCCAGACCTGGGAGTTGACGATGCCTTGCTGGAGATCTTTCAGGTTCGCCATTGGTCCTCGTCTCAAGCCTTCAGGAACGACTCGGGATTCGTCCACTCACCCCGTTCCTGATGGAACTGGACGGACTTGTCGACCACGATCTGTCCGTCCGAGGGGTCGAGGAAGATCTTGGCCCGCTCCAGCGGACGCGGCGCCGGTCCCTCGAAGTTGACGCCCGTCTTGTAGTAGCCGCTGCCGTGGCAGGGGCACTTGAACTTGTTCTGGGAGGGAAGCCAGTTAGGCGTGCAGCCGAGGTGGGTGCAGACGGTGATCAGCGCGTACACCATCTCTTCGGTGCGCACGATCCAGATGCCGTACTTGTCCTTCCACCGCTCGTCGACGTCGCCGACCGAGTAATCGCCCGGAAAGCCGGCCTTGAACTTCTGCACCGGCTCGAAGAGAACGTTGGGAAAGAGAAAGCGCCCGAAGATGGAGGCGAGGCCTCCGACGGCGGCGGTGAGGGCGAGCCAGGCGGCAGTCAGAACGAAAGGAAAACTGCGGCGAGTGATCTCACCCTGCTCGCGAATCTCCGCCGCGGCGCTCCCGGCCAGGGGAGTCCTGGGGGTCACTTGATATGGCGTGATTTCTTCCGACATCGAGTGGTGTGCGCTGGTGCTCGGTGCCGCTTACTATCCGCGATTTGAAAATGGGTGTCAACGAAAAAGGAAGTGCCCGGCAAAGGGCTGTGAAACCATGGGTTGCGAGGCGTTGAGAGGGCCGATCGGAGCCCGACCTCGTAGGATTTCTTTCAGTCGATCCCGATGGCCGCTCTTCGGGATTGCTTCTTGCTCTTTCGCTCCCCGCCACAATGAGCGACCCCTCCTGTACGCGGGCCCGCCGAGGCGACGTCTCGATGTTCGCCTGCGGCGGCTCCAGCCCACCCTCACCGGCCTCATCTTTCCCCTTCCGTGCGGACCAACCTGAACAGGAGAGAATCGTGAAAAAGACCCTCGCAGTGATGATCGCCCTTCTCGCCGTCGGCTGTATGTCGACGTCGGGCTCGATGATGAGCAGCGACCGCGGAATGGTCTCGAGCAGCGGCTCGATGACGATGATGAACACCGACGGCACCTCGCGCCCCATGACCGACGCGGAAATGCAGGCGCACATGTCGATGATGATGAACGACCCGCGTTACGCCTCCATGATGACCGAGCGTTGCACCTCGGCCGGCACGATGGCCAGCTCATCGTCCATGAGCGGCACGTCTGGCACGTCCGGCGGTGCGGGCATGTCCAGCAGCGGCTCCGGCATGTCCAACACCGGGATGTCGAACAGCACGGGCATGGCGAACAGCAGCATGTCGAGCTCGATGTCCGGCAGCGGCACCTCGATGATGGTCATGAACGGCGACGGCACGACCCGCGCGATGACGGACGCCGAGTACCGCGATCACCTCAACATGATGATGAAGAACTCGCAGATGTCGCAGTCGATGATGACCCGTTGCAACGGGAACGGGATGTAGCCCACGACAGCCGCGAGGGCCGTCCGCTTCGGGCGGCCCTCAGCGCAACTTCGCGAGCGCTTCCTTCGCCGCGGCCTGCACGCGCAGGCTCCGATCGCTCTTCGCCAGGCGCACCAGTTCCGGCCGCGCTTCAGCTCCCGCCAGACGCATGTACGCCGTCGCCCCGACGATGATCGCGTCTTCTTTCTGCGGCTCCGTCATCCCCGCAACCCGGTTCAACCGTTCCCGGTCGAGCATCTCCCGCAGCACGCCCAGGGCACGTTTGTCGCCGAGTTGCGCCAATGCCACCGCCGCGTTGTAGCGCACGTCCGCGGTCTCGTCGTTCAACGCATTCGCGAGCGTCTCCGCCCCGTGCGGATCGCCGAGCTCGCCGAGGACGTAGAGCGCCGTCTTGCGCACGTCTTTGTCGTCGTCGTTCGCCGCCTCGATCACGTTCGGCACCGCGGCCGGATCGCGCAGGTCGCCGAGGGCGATGAGCGCGTAGATGCGCGTCTCGACGTCCTGCTCCTTCAGCGTCTCGACGAGCAGCGGCGTCGCCCGCCGGTCGCCGAGGCTGCCGAGGACGACGGCGAGGTACCGCCGGATGCGCGGGTCGTCATGCTTCGCCCCGACGTACACCGCCGCAACCTTCTGCTCCAGATCGGGATACTTCTTCGCCTCCCCCCGCTTGAGCGACTTCGACAGCTGATACGCCGCCAGCCACCGCTCATGCCTGCTCCCCGACAGAATCTCGTTCAGGTAGTCGGGGATGGAGTGCTCATCCGAGGCGAGCTTGCCGAAAAGGAGAAAGATGGCGACGCCGATGAGGACGATCCCGAGCGGAAAGATGACGAACTGAAAAAGAATCGCCCGCGGGGACTCTTTGGGAAGGTCGTCGCGGTCGGGGCCAGGGTCGAGCGGAGGCATGGGCTATTGAATTGAGAATTGAGGATTGAGGATTGAGGATTGGAGACCGTTCACCTTTTCGTCCTCAATCCTCAATTCTCAATCCTCAATCCCGCGCTAGCGGCCAGTGCCCAGGACGACGAAATCGGGCAGATAGGTTTTGAGCTGCGTCGGCGCCGCCGGCACCACGATCGCGTCCTTGTCGCAGACCGACTCGCAGAGCCGGCAGGCGACGCATTTGTTCTTTTCCACGAACGCGATCTTGTAGTGGTTCGCCAGCGTCTCGTCCTCGGCGGCGATCATCGAGATGCACTCGAAGGGGCAGATGTCGACGCAGAACTCGCATCCGGTGCAGAGCTCCTTGATGACCTCGGCCTTCGGGATCTCCTTCGGCTTGACCCGCGGGATGTAGTCGCCGTGCTGGTTCTGGATGGCGTCGACGGGGCAGTAGATGCCGCAGACGGAGCAGTCGATGCAGCGCTCGGGGTGAATGTAGAACTGCCCCTTCGCCGCCCCCCAAATGGTGTTCGTAGGGCATTTGATCTCGCAAACGCCGCAGCCGATGCATTTGTCGGTGATGAAGTGGGGCATCTCTGGCGCGCCAGTTTACACGGCTTTCGGGCCGACCAGAAGCACGGCGACGCCGCGGTCGGCGAAGATGGGCCGGACGCGCCTCCTCTTCCGGATCATCGCCAGCTCCGGCGCCTGCATCTCCCCCACCCAGACGAACTCGCCAGCGGGCAGCGTCGCTTCGTTCGCCGGGGTGCGCGTCCGCCAGCCGGGATGCTCGGCCTGGTCGGGCGGGAACGCGATCGGCCTCCGGCCGGTGCTGGCGACTTCGAGCCAGGCGTAGCCGCTGGCGACGATCGGCCGCGACGCCGATTTCGCCGCGATCCGCGCCGCGGTGCGGAACGGGTCGAGCGGACGGCGCATGTGGTCAAGGATTCCAACCCAGCAGACGACGAGTCCGATCGTCATCAGCGTCGCGAACAGGACCCGGCGCACGGCCGGACGCCATCGCTCCAGCGACCCCGCGACCCAGAGCACGAGCGGCGCGACGATGACGGATTCGAAGCGCATCGGGAAGTAGATCGGCCGTCCGACGAGTCCGAACGCGAGAACGCCGGCGATCGGCACGAGCACCGCCCAGGCGAAGCGCATCGAACGCGCGCACGCGATCGCCAACGCGACCCACGCCACCGCTACGAGCCACGCCGGCGCCGGCTCGAACAGTGCCTCGACGTACCGGCCCGCGAACGAGACGTTGATCAGCGCATCGAACGGCGACTGCGCCATCCACGCAGTCGCCTCTCGCGGCTGATGCGTCGCCAGCCACAATCCCGGCGCGAACAGCGCGCACGCGACGACGAACGAGAGCAGCCACCGCCGCATGAGGAGCAGCGGGAGGAAGAGCACGGCGTAATAGTGCGTGTATGCGGCGAGCACGAGCATCGCCACGGCAAGCAACGGCCGGTCGCGATCGATCGCCAACACGCCGATGGTCAGCAGCAGCGCCGCCATCGCATACGAGCGCGCATCGACGGAGAGCAGAACCGCCGGCGGATACACGGCGAAGAGCGCCGCAGCGAGGAATCGCGCGTTGCCGATTCGTTCAAATCGGAGAATCAGGAACAGCGCCGCCGTCGCGCACGCGAGCGAGAAGAAACGCAGCGCGGTGATCGAGGGAAACAACTTCGCGACGAAGTAGTAGAGCGGTGGCCCGGAGTCGTGACGCAGCGCCTGGAGGATGCCGCCGAACGAGCGGGCGGAGATCCACTGCGTGTAGAGCTCGTCGAAGAAGGGATCGCGGGCGAAGAGGAGGGCGAGGCGGAGAGCGAAGAAGAGCACCGCGATCGCCCCGGCGACGGCCACCCGGCCGCGGCGGCTGGCGAACAGGTCGGCGCTCACACCGCCAGCAGTTCAGAGATGGTCTTGATGAGGTGCGAAGACTGGATGGGCTTGGAAATGTAGGCGTTGGCGCCGAGGGCCAGGCCGCGTTCGCGGTCTTCTTCCGCCCCTTCCGTC
>JAFAVZ010000283.1 GCA_019242175.1 Acidobacteriota bacterium | reverse complement strand
ATGGAAACGTGCGCACGCCGCGCACGAGCCACGGAGACAGCAGGCCGGTCGCGGCGATGGCCGCACACGTCAGCCAGAACGTCGAGATCCAGACGCGCAGCTTCTTGCGTTTGCCGACCTGCGCGGCGGCGAAGTGAAAGATGGCCGGCGCGATCAGGCAGGAGCTGAAGTGAGCGAAACGCGCCCAAACGATCGCCGTCGCGGAGCGGCGTGACGCATACATCAAAGCCGATGCGGCCAACCAGCCCGCTTCGGCCAGCGTGATGTTGAAGAAGAGCAGGCTTACCGGCGTGCCACGGCCGCGGCGCGTGACGGCCGCTCCAAGGATCAGAATGGCGAGCGCGACGGTGCCTGTCGCGTAAGCGAGTCCGGTCCCGGCATAACTGTCGCCGGAGAATGAGTCATGCATGCCGGTCATCAGGGCCGGCGTGCATTATCTCTTATTCGTAATCACGCTTCTTGAAGTAGGAGTCGCGGCGCGCGCCTCCCGTCTCGCTCTTGACCTTCGGCGGGTCGGCGAAATCCTCGCCACCGCCGACCGGCGGCGACGGCCGCACGCTCTCCGCGGCCTGATACTCCGAGACCGTGCCGCCCTGGTTGGGACGGCTCGACTCGCTGTCCCGGCGCGACTCGTAGAAATCCCGATGCTGCGGACTCGCGCTCCCCTTCTGGCGGTTCACGCTCTGCCCGACTCTGCCTTCCACCCACTCCGCGTTGCTGCCGTAGCTCTGCGGCTCGTTGCGTTGCTCAGCCATCGCAAGTCTCCTTGCGGTGGAGAACTGCAACCCCGCTACCAGCCGCGGACCGGATGCCACTCGTCGACCAATTCGTTACCGCCGTCGACGACGTGGAACGTGTCGTACATCGCCGCGGTGAGGCACGAATGGTTGGGCACGACACGGACGCGTGTCCCGATCGGGAGCATCGTCTCGCTCCTCACCTTCCCGTGCTCCTGCGACAGGCCGATCAGCTTCATCGACAGCGGATTCAAGTCGAGGTCGCAAACGACGCCGTAGCCGAACGTCGGATCGAGATGATTCGGGCTGAGGTCTTTCGACATCGCCAGCGCGCCGGCGTCGAGGATCATCGTCCCGCGCTCGGGATACGCGCCGACGACGGTGGCGAGCACCGAAACAGCGATGTCTTCGCGACGGCAAGAGCCGAGCTTGGCCTGGAACGCGTCGAAGAAAACGTAGTTGCCGGGGCGCACTTCATCGCATTGGACGAAGCGATCGACGACGGACGCGGTGGGCGTGGAGCCGATGCTCCGCGTGACGTTCGCCAGCTCCGGAGCGCGCTCGCGGAAGCGCGTCAACGCCGCCGGTTCCTCGGCGGCGATGCGGCGCACTTCGTCGAGATCCGTCACGTCGTACGCGTGGCCGGCGTGGGTCAGCAATCCGTGAAAACGGATCTTCGGCGAACGGGCGATGGCGAGCGCGAGGCGCAGGCTCTCCGGATGATCGCCGCCGACGCCGGCGCGGTGATCGCCGCAGTCGATCTCGAGAAAGGCGTCGAAAACCGTCTCCTGCGACTCTACGGCGCGTAGAGCCTCGAAGGAATCGAGCAGAATGTTCAACCGCTCGATGCGTGCCGCGAGCGCCGCCGCGCGCGGCAGTTTCTCCGGCGCGATCGGCACCGCATACGTGATGTCGCGAAACCCGGCGTCCGCGAAATGCTCGGCTTCTGCGAGCGTGGAGACGGTGATCGGGCCGAAGTTGCCGCCGTGTTGCATGCGGCCGACTTCCGTCACCTTATGCGTCTTCACATGAGGCCGAAACCGAACCCCGGAATCCTCGGCCTTCCTGCGCATGGTGTCGCAGTTGCGCTGCAGGCGCTTTCGGTCGACGATGAAGGCGGGCGTAGTCGCGAGATGCGCAAGATCATCCATATCGATATGGACGCATTCTATGCGTCTGTCGAGCAACGCGACGACACGTCGTTGCGCGGCAAGCCGGTGATCGTCGGCTGGCCAGGCGAACGGAGCGTCGTGTGCGCGGCGTCGTACGAGGCGCGGAAGTTCGGCGTGCATTCGGCGATGCCGGCGTCGCGCGCGAAACGCCTCTGCCCCGCCGGCATCTTCATCGCCCCGAACTTCGAGAAGTACCGCACCGTATCGCACCAGATCCGGGCGATCTTCGAGCGCCACACGCCGCTCGTGGAGCCGCTCTCGCTCGACGAGGCGTATCTCGACGTGACCCAGGAGCTGACCGGCATCCCGACGGCGACGGAGACCGCGGAGAAGATCCGCAGCGAGATCCGCAGCGAGACGAATCTGACCGCATCGGCCGGCGTCGCCCCCAACAAGTTCCTGGCGAAGATCGCGTCGGACTGGAAGAAGCCGGACGGCCTCTTCGTGATCCGCCCCCATCAGATCGAACGCTTCCTCGTCGACCTCCCCGTCCGCAAGATTCCCGGCGTCGGCAAGGCGACCGAGGCGGTGCTGATCGACATGGGCATCGCGACCGTGGGCGACCTCCACCGCTTCACGCCCGAGGAGTTGATCGGAAGGTTCGGAAAATGGGGAACGCGCCTTTGGGAGCTCGCACGCGGCATCGACGAGTCGCCGGTCGTCCCCTCCCGCAAACGGAAGTCGTGGTCGAGCGAGAACACGTTCGCGCAGGACATCACGCTGGAAGAAGTGGCGGACTACATCCGCAAGGAGTCGACGAAGCTCTGGGAAGCGCTGCAGGCAAAGCAGATGGTCGGCCGCACCGTGACGGTGAAACTGCGCACCGGCAAGTTCCAAACCGCAACGCGCCGCCTGACGCCCGACACGCCACCCGCGTCCGCCGAGGAGTTGGCGACGATCGGCGTGCAGCTACTGCAAAGGTTCGCGTTCGGCGCGGAGGCGCGCTATCGGTTGGCGGGGTTGGGATTGTCGAATTTCGTGGGTGAAGAGGAGGAAGAGGAGGAAGTGACGCCGGAGGAGCCGCTGCTCTTCGCGCCACAAAGCTGAAGCGTTCGGGTCCTCTGCTGCACGATGAAGATCATGAAGAAAAACGCGTTGGCCCTCTTCCTTTTGTTCAACTTTGGCTGTGCCTCGATCGTGCACCAGACCACGCAACAGGTGCCCGTCGCCTCCAATCCACCCGGCGCAGCAGTCACCGTTGCCTGCGGCGATGTGAACAACGATCCGAAGCTCGTCACGCCGACCGTAGTCACGGTCCATCGCAAGCCGGCGCGCTGCACGATCTCGCTTGCCAAAGATGGCTACGCGCCCGCGAGCATCGATCTGCAGCGTCAGATGTCCGGCTGGTATCTGGGCAACGTACTGTTCGGCGGCATCATCGGTCTGATCGTCGACGCCGCGAACGGCGCGATGTACAACCGGACTCCGGATCGCGTCGACGTCTCGCTCGCGCCGGCCTCCGCCGACGCGCCGAAATAGCGGCCTGTTCCGCGTACAATCCCCCGCACTTTTTGCGTCAGTGAGGGGCTCGTCCAAATGAAATCCGTCCAACAGGTAAGCGTCGCGCAGTACGGCATCGGTCCGATCGGTGCGGAGATCGCCCGCCTTCTTCTCTCCAAGCCGTGGGTGAAGCTCGTCTCCGCGGTCGACATCGACCCGGCCAAGATCGGCCGCGACGTCGGCGAAGTCATCGGCCTCGGCCGCGAAGTCGGCGTCAAGGTCACGGCGCAGCTCGAAGGCAAGCCGGACGTCGTCTGCCACTCGACCGGCTCGCGCCTCCGCGACGTCAACGACCAGCTCCAGGACCTCCTCGGCCGCGGCTGTCACGTCGTGTCGACCTGCGAGGAGCTCTCCTTCCCGCTCGACGAGGCGATCCGCGAAGAGCTGCAGCGCGTGGCGCAGGCAAGCAACGTGACGCTGCTCGGGACGGGCGTGAATCCCGGCTTCGTGATGGACAAACTGCCGCTCACCGTCACGTCGGTCTGCCAGGACATCCAGCAGCTCGACATCATCCGCATCCAGAACGCCTCCACGCGCCGCGAGCCGCTACAGCGCAAAGTCGGCGCGGGCATGACGCCGGACGAATTCCGCGCCGCCGTCGACGCGGGCAAGATCAAGCACATGGGCCTGCGCGAGTCGTTGATCATGGTCGGCCGCGGCCTCGGCGTCGAATTCGACAGCGTGACGGACGAGAAGATCGAGCCGATCATCGCCGACCGCGAGATCAAGACGCAGTACCTCACCTGCGCCGCCGGCCAGGTCGCCGGCGTGCACCAGACGATCTCCGGCAGCGGCCGCATCCAGGTGAATCTCGAGCTGCGGATGTACGTGGGCGCGGAGGCAGTGGCGGCGGACAAAGTGATCGTGACCGGCGTGCCGAACGTCGAGATGACGATCAAGGACGGCGTGCACGGCGACCGCGCCACCGCGGCGATGGTGGTGAATGCGATCCCGCGTGTCATCGACGCTCGCCCGGGCGTCCTGACGATGGACGACATCCCCATCAGCTTCCGGTAGACGCTTACGAACGTAGGGCCGGCTCTCCAGCCGGCCCAATGAAATACGGTCGCGGCGGGCAAGGCTCGCCGCATCATTCTTGACTGCGGCCGGCTGGAGAGCCGGCCCTACGTTTTCGTCAGCGCTTCGACGCCTTCTGCATCTTCGCGATCACGACCTTGCTCACGCCCGCCTTGCGCAGCGCGATGAGCGCCTCGGGTTGCGTGTCGAACTGCGTCGCCTCCGCGGACTCGATCGCGAGCAGGATGTTCTCGTCCGACAGGCCGGCCTTCGCCATCTCGATGATGGTGTCGTTGCGCAGCGTCTTCTTCGTCCGCGTCTTCGATGACGCGGGAGATCCTTTCGGCTCGGGCGGCGGGCCGGCCGCCCATGCGTCGAACATCGCGACGCTTTCCGTGAGGCGCGGCAGCGGCGGATCGATGCGGCCGTCCGACAGCAAGCTCGAATACGCCTGCCCGAAGAGCGCCTCGGAAGCGTTGTACTGCAGCGCGGTCTGGTAATGCGTTTGCGCCGCGCGCAGCAACGCCGCGGCCTGGCGCGGATCGCGCGTCGTGTACGCGACCGCCTCCTTCCCGATACCGAGTGCGAACTGGCGATACGACTCGCTCTCGCGGTCGCGTTTCTCCAGCACCTGCTCGACCGACGCGAGATAGCGCGCCCAATCGCCCGACTCCGCGTAGGGGATGAAATTCTCGAAGCTGCCCTTCGGCATCATCACCTGCACGCGCGTCGTCGTCGGCACGATGCGTCCCGCGACGAGCAGCGCCGCATCGTGCAGAAGATCGGACGCGACACCATCCGACGTCGGCGCGCCGTTCCCCTCTTCATACGACTGGCTGAAGCTGCGGTCGATGCTGCCGGAATCGAGCGTGCGGCCCTTCGCATCGGTGATGCGGTAGTTGCCGTCGAGCGACGCAGTCACGGTCTTGAGATGCTTCGTCACCGGCACGTAGTTGTAGACCGGCTTCTCCTCGTACTTCTTCTTGCTCGAGTTCCACTGCGAGCGCGTGCCGGTCTGGCGGTACTCCGTGTCCGTCTTCGTCTCCCAATCCTCGCGCGCTTCGAACGGACCGAGGAAGAGGTTGACGGTGAGCTGCGGCGCGCCGTCGAACGTGAAGCGTTCGTCCCCGCGGCGGATCGCCTCCTCGGTGTAGCGACGAAGCGTGCTCGCATCGTCTTCTTCGCGCGATCGATCGGCTTTCACCGCGACCTTCACGCGCGTCGCGCTCACGTTCATCGCGGGCGGAATCGTGCGCTGCATCGAGACGGACTTCTTCGTGAAGCCGAAGCCCTCCCGTGCTTGCAGCGACACGGCGGCGAAGAGCGGCAGGAGAAGAACGACAAACCCGCGGCGCATGGCCGCCATCCTACTCCCGTCGCCGCGTGACGCCGAACCATGTGAGCGCCGTCACACCGACGACGATCCACAGCACGATCCACGCGAGCGGCGCGGAGCGCATCCAGTTCCACATCGCGAGCGTGACGGCCCACAAGCCGTACACGAACACGAACATGCGGCGATGGGGGCGGTCGTCGTCGATGCCGGCGGCGATGCTCGCGCCGAGGATCAAAGCCGGGAGGACGCCGAGGGCGAGGTTGATGACGAGCGTGAGCACTCAGCGGTACCGCACGTCGATCACTTTGCGCACGACGTCTTTCGCCACGCCGGGAAGGTTCTGCACGCGCGACAGCATGTCGTTGAACGTGTGCGACTCGCCGCCGTGCTTGAAACACTCGCCGCATCGCGGCAGCTGCGAGAAGTCGCGCCGATCGAACGCGTCCTGCATCTGCGCGAGACGATCGCCTTCGATGATCTCGCGCAGCGTCTGCGTTTTCAGGTCGCCCATCACCTGATCGCCGTGCGCGTCGTAGCAGCAATGCGTGACACGGCCGTCGGCGAAGACGACGACCCATGTGAAAAACGCGCCCTGCACGCAGCCGTAGAACTTGCCGTGCAGATCGGTTTCCTCATTGACGTCGAGCGCCTCGCAAGTCTTCTCGATGACGCGCGCGTTGCGGTACTGCTTGAGATCGAAGACCGAGCGGAAGTCGTCGACGGTCTCGTCGAGCGTCAACCGGGAACGCATCTTCTGCAGCTCGATGCGCAGCGGCGAGCCTTTCGCCTGCTTCAGGAACTTCTGGGTGAGATCGACCAGGCGGTCGAAGTCGCCGCCGGTGCGGAGCTGGGGATAGACCTTCGGGTTGATGGAGTCGATGCAGATGCGGATGCGCTTCAGCGGCGATCCGAGCAGCTTCGCGCCGACCTCCTCGGTCAACACAAGTCCGTTCGTCGAAAGCGAAGCCTCGGGGAAGAGGCGAATGGCGTCGTCGATGCGCGAGTACAGAAGCGGCTCGCCCATCTCGTGCAGCCATTTTAACTTCAGGCCGAGGCCGTGGATCTCGCGCTCGGCTTTCTCGACGAGCGGCCACGCCATGTCCTCGTAAGGACGGCGCAGCACCGGCAGCGGACACATACCGCAGCGCAGATTGCACTTCGAGGTGAGCTCGAGGCCGACCTTGAATCGTCGAGGGTTGAATTTCATCCGCCGCTCAGCAAGCGCCGAAAGAGCGCCGCGTATTCCTCCCACGAGTACTTACGCGCCGAGGCCGCCGCGTGTCGCTCCATCGCTTCGCGGTCATTCCGGGCGAAGAAGCGATCGATCGCCTTCCCTAGCGCGGCCGGATCCTCGGGCGGGATCAGCATCCCGTTGCGCCCTTCCTCGATGATCTCCGGCAAGCCGCCGACGGTGGTGGCGATCACCGGTCGCGAGAAGTGAAACGCGGTAAGCGCCACGCCGCTCTGCGCCTCGATGCGGTACGGCGCGAGGACGACATCCGCAGCAGCGAACCAGGTGGCGATCTCCGCATCGGGGATGAAGCGGAAGTCGAAGAGCACGTTGCCCGGCGCGATCTTGCGGTACTCATCCTCGGCTTTCCACCACGCCTCGCCGGCGACGAGGAGCGTCGCCTCGGTCTCGATGTCGCGCCACGCTTTCAGCGCAATGTCGAGACCTTTGAACGGACGGATGTGGCCGAAGAAGAGCGCGAACTTGCCGTCGACGTCGATGTCGAGATCCCGCCTCGCCTTCTCCCGCGACGGGATGACGCCGCCCAGTTCGTGCACAGGCAGGAACGTCCGCACGATGCGACGTCCACCCGATCGTTTCCAGGCCTCGGACGCCTCGGGCATCGCGTGCGTCACGAGGATGCGTCCGCGGCGCAGTACGATGTTCGTCAGCTTGCGCTTCCACCACGCCGGCTCCTTGTCGCCGATGTTGTGGCATTGCAGGAGGACCTGCGTGCGCCGGCGGAGCAACGCCATCATCACGCGGTACGGAAGCGCCCAAACCCAAATCCACCAGACGAAGACTACCGAATCGTACTTGCGCAGCTTCCAGCCGGCGCGGATCCAGGTCCAGGGATTCATCACGTCGATGGAGAAATCGGCGTCGACCGGCGGCAGCGTTTCGTCGCGATCGTCGCCGCCGGGATAGAGGAAGCGCGGATATTGGCGGCTGAAGGAGAAGACGTCGGCGTCGAGCTGCTTCGCCAATTCGGTCGTGCAATAGGCGATGCCGGCGCGATACGGAAAGACCGGTCCGACGATGGCGACGTTGCTCACGCGGCGCTGAGAAAGTTCACCACGGTCGAGGCGAAGTACGTGCCCCACGTCCGCCAGTCGAAGACGAGCGAAGAGGACATGAAGCAGGAGTGCGTGCAGTGGCACTCCTTCGCCTTGATCGACGCTCGTAGTTTCTCCGCGGCCTCCGAGAACCAGAGTTTCGGAAAGTCGTAGCCGACGTCTTTCACGTTGCCGACCGCGTCGCGCAACTCGCACATGCGCACTTCGCCGCGGGCATCGAGGACGCCCGAAACGTAGCCGGCATGACACGGCCGCACCTGCGTCTCCTGCTCCAGCACGGCGAGCTCCATCCGCCGCGAATAGATCTTCACGAACTTCAGGAAGCTGTCGTAGTGCGCGTAGCTGCTCCAGTACTCCTCGAGCTTCGGCAGCACTTCGCGATAGCGCTGCGTCGTGATCGGCTGGATGTTCTTGTCCGGCTGGTCGCCGCGCAGCATCTCGAAGGAATGAAAGGAGATATTCGGGAAGTCGCGCTTGACGGCGGCGAACATTTCGTCGAGGTCGTCGACGTTGTACGTGCACAAACAGGTGTGCACGTTGACGGTGAGGTTTCCGTACTTTTCCTTGAGGGGCATGAGCTGGGCGTACGTCTTCTTCGCCCGCTCGTAATTGTTCGGCACGCCGCGGATCCAGTCGTGCTTCTGCCCGATGTGGTCGATCGAGAGGTTGACGACGATCTGCGTCTCCGGACACTTCTGCAGCGTCGCCTCGGTCGACCGGGCAATGAGGTCGCTCGTGATGGCGCCGGTCGGGATGGTGATCTGTTTGGTGCGGTTCTTCTTCGCCAGCGTCTCGCAGACGTCGGGAAGGTCGCGGCGCAGAAACGGCTCGCCGCCGCTCATCACGACGAAGAGGAGATCGCCGAGCGTGGACAGCGTTTTCTGCAGCTCTTCGAGGGAGAGCTCGTGCTCCTTGTTCTTCCGCAACTGCTCCCAGTTGAAACAGGTGCGGCAGAAGGAGTTGCAGTCGTAAGTGAGGCCGAGGATGAGGTAGACCGGCTTCATGCCCCGTTTGTCGACGAGGTACTTGAGGTACGACAGTTTGTCGGTGAACTTCATCCGTCCGGCCTGAACCCCGCTAGGCGTTTTGGTAATCCCTGACGTGTCATCCTGAGCGCCGCAGAGCGCGAAGGATCCCCCGGCACGTGCGCTTCCCGCTCGTATCAGGAGATCCTTCGCCGTCTTCGCGACTCAGGATGACAATTTCGCGTTCAGCGCAATGTTCTCTACGCCCGCGAGAGCCTTCGAGACCGGGCAGCCTTCCTTCGCCGCCTTTGCGATCTGCTGGAACTCGTCCTCGCTGATGCCGGGAATCGTCGCTTCCATGTCGAGGTCGATGCGCGTGATGCCGAAGCCTTCGCCAACCTTCTCCAGATGGACGCCGGCCGTCGTGTGGATGCTCGTCGGGGTGTAGCCGGCCTTGCCGAGGGCGGCCGAGAAGGCCATCGAGAAACAGCCGGCGTGCGCCGCGGCGATCAGCTCCTCAGGATTCGTTCCCGGCGCTCCCTCGAAACGCGTTCCGAAGGAGTAGCTCCCCTCGAACGCGCCGCTGCCGAGCTTCATCGATCCCTTGCCTTCGCGCAGCGATCCGTTCCATTCCGCTTCCGCTTTCCGTGTGGGCATGTAAGTAATCCTCCTGGGCTGGGGATCATAATGTAGGGCCGGTTCTCCAACCGGCCCGGCGATCGCCATTGCGGCGGCTGGAGAGCCGGCCTACGTTTTCACAATACGGCAAGCAGCGTCGGCAGGGTGTTGCGCAGCATCTTCTTCCACCCCGCCCCCATCATGAAGCTGAGCAGCACGCCGCGCATGCCTTCGAAGCCGCGATGCTCGAGCGTGAGGCGCGTGCCGTTCGGCGTCGGGGTGAGCGTGAATATGACGAGCGACTCGCCCCACGAGCCCATCCATGTATAGGCCAGCTTCCGCGGCGGATCGACCACGGTGACGCGGCAATCGACGAGGCCATTCCAGCCGGGCTGCGGCTTCGCTCGGAACTGGAACTCGTGGCCGACCACCGGTTGCATGTCGTTCGGCATGAGCCAGCGGCCGAGGATCTCGGGGTCGGCGATCGCGCGCCACACTTTCTCGGGCGGGTAGGCGTATTCGTACTCGAGCTTCACGTCACGTTTCATCCGGCTGCTCCTTCTTCAACTCGTCGCCGAGGTTGGTGAGGCGCCGGCGCCAGAAGGCTTCGACGCTGCGCGTCACCCACTCGTGCACTTCCCCAAGGGATTCGGGCCGCAGGCGATAGACGCGCTGCCGCCCCTGCCGCTCCTCGGACACGAGGCCGGCGAGGCGCAGCACGCGAAGGTGCTGCGAGATCGCCGAAAGCGTGACGTCGAATGCGTCCGCCAGCTCCCCGACCGTCCGATCGCCGCTTCCGAGCATCTCCAGCAGTTGCCGCCGCGTCGGGTCGGCGATGGCCTGGAAGACGCTCGGGACCGGCACCACCCGCCCCATGGCTGGATAGTGTAGTTATCTCTAAAATGTCCGGCAAGAGACATTCGACAGCGCAGGTACAATGCGCGCATGGTCCGTCGCTCCCTCCTCATCCTCCTGGCCCTCGGTCTGTCTTCCGCCGCCCTCGCCCAGCCCGCAACCCGCGCGGCGGCGAAGCCGGCGCCCGGCTTCCGCGAGGAGTTCCTCGGCAATCTCGACGAAGTGCAGAAGAAGATCGTCGACCTCGCCAACGCGGTACCGGCGGACAAGTACTCTTGGCGGCCGGCGGAGGGCGTGCGCTCGATCAGCGAGGTGTTCACGCACATCGCCGGCGGCAACTACTACCTGGCGACGTTCCTCGGCGTGCCGCCTCCGGCGGAGATGCCGAAGGAGATCGAGAAGATCACGGACAAGAAGAAGGTGCTGGCCGAGCTGCAGAAGTCTTTCGACCACGTGCGCCAGATCGTGAAGAGCGACACCGACTACGAACGGACCGTGAAGCTGTACGGCAACGACACGACGCGGCGGAACGTGTACATGATGATGCTCAATCACCTGCACGAGCATCTCGGCCAGTCGGTGGCCTACGCGCGGATGAACGGCATCGTGCCGCCGTGGAGCGCGGCGGAAACGGTGCCTTCGGCGCCACCCGCGCCGACGCCGCGGGGCGGGAGTGGAACGAGGAGATTGCGGAGAGGATAGTTGCTGGTTGCTGGTTGCTGGTTATTAATTGTTGGTTCTTAGTTGGAAGCCCGGCCGGATTTCGCTACTAACAACCAACAACTAACAACCAACAACTAACAACCGCGAACAACCAGTAACGCTCGCTATCTGCGGTACTCGTCGACGTAGCGCGGAATCGCGATCCCCGGCCGCATCTTCTCGTCCGGAACCGGCGACTGCGGCACGAGCTTGAGCGGCAGCACGCCGGCCCAGACCGGGAGATCGTAATCCTCGTCGTCGTCGACCGGGCCACCCGTGCGCACCTTCGCCGAGCCTTCTTCGATCGGCAGCGCGAGCACGAGCGTCTGGCGGAGCTCCTTCTCGTTCGGGCCGCGTGCGTCGCGGCTGCGGCCTTTCGCGACGTGCTCCACGAGCGCCTCGAGGACGCGCAGCTTTTCATCGGCGTCCGTGGCTTCGCGCGCGGTGCCGAAGACCATCGCCGAGCGGTAGTTCATCGAGTGATGGAACGCCGACCGGGCGAGCACGAGGCCGTCGAGCAGCGTCACGGTGACGCAAGCCTCGATGCCGTTGCGCAGCGAGCGGAGCATCCGGCTCGCCGCCGAGCCGTGGAAGTAGAGCGTGTCGTCGACGCGCGTGTGGATCGTCGGGATGACGACGGGATTGCCGTCGACGACGAAACCGACATGGCAGATCAGCGCCTCATCGATGATGGCGTGGACGGTCTCGCGGTCGTAGAGACCGCGTTTCGGAAGGCGGCGGACGGTGGTGCGTTCAGTTTGCAGGTTGCTCATGACATTTTGTTCTAGTACAATTTTTTTTCGTGACAGTACAAACATACATCCGCGGCGATAGCGCCGTCAACATCGCGCGTTCGATCGAAGACGCGGTCGCGAACGGGAAGCTGGCCGCCGGGGCGAAGTTGCCCACGGTGCGCGAGCTCGCCGCGGAACTGAAGGTCAGCCCGGCGACGGTCGCGGCGGCGTATCGGACGCTTCAGGAACGAGGCGTTCTCCTCGCGGACGGACGGCGCGGCACTCGCGTTCGTCACGCCGCCCCGATCGCCACGCCGCTCGCCGCCGCCCCCCTCGGCGACGACATCCGCGATCTCTCAGATGGCAATCCCGACCTCGCCTTCCTCCCCGCCCTCGAGCCGGCGATGCTCGCCGGCGGCATCGCGCATCGGCTCTACGGCGAGACGCTCAACGACCCCGCGCTCCTCACGCTCACGCGCAAGCAGTTCGTGGAAGACGGCGTGCCGGCGGAGCACGTCGCCGTGATGTCGGGCGCGCTCGACGGCATCGAACGCGTGCTGCGCGAGCATCTCCGGCCCGGCGATCGCGTCCTCGTCGAGGATCCGGCGTTCACCGGCGTCGTCGATTTGCTCAACGCCCTCGCCCTCGTCGCCGTACCGGTCGCGATCGACGACGAAGGCTTCCTCCCCGCCGAGCTGCGCAAGGCGATCAAATCCGCCGACGCGATCGTCGTCACGCCTCGGGCGCAGAACCCGACCGGCGCGGCGATCACCGGCCCGCGTGCGCGCGAGCTTCGACGCATCCTCGCTACGCGGCCAGACATCCTTCTCATCGAAGACGACCACGCCGGCCCCGTCGCCGGCGTCCCGTACATCACGCTCGTCACGCCGCAGCAGGAACGCTGGGCGGTGGTGCGCTCCGTCTCGAAGTCGCTCGGCCCCGACCTCCGCGTCGCGCTCGCCGCCGGCGACGCGCACACGATCGCGCGCCTCGAGGGGCGGCAACAGCTCGGCATCCGCTGGGTGAGCCATCTTCTGCAGCGACTCGTCGCCGCGCTTTGGATGGACGACAACGTCCAGAAACAGCTCCTCCAGGCCGCGGCGGCGTACGCCGATCGGCGCGTCGCGTTGCTGCGCCATCTGATGATCCGCGGCATCGAGGCCCACGGCGTATCCGGACTCAACGTCTGGGTGCCGGTCGCGGAAGAGACGACCGTCGTGCGCGCGCTCCTGGCGAGAGGATGGTCCGTGAACGGCGGCGAGCACTATCGGATCAAGAGCGGACCGGCGATCCGCATCACGATCGCGACGCTCACCAACGCGGAAGCCGGCGAGCTGGCCGATGATCTGGAAGACATTCTCCGGCCGCGCGGCCGCGCGCGCACGGCATAATCGCGCGATGTCCGTCTCGTCGCTTCTCCTCTTCGCCGCGATGGAGCTCGTGCTCTGCCTCACGCCCGGGCCGGCGGTGCTGCTGGTGATGTCGCAGGCGATGCGCCGCGGCCAACGAGCGTCGATCCGCGGCGCGCTCGGCATCCTCGCCGGCAACTCGCTCTACTTCCTCCTCAGCGCCATCGGCCTCGGCGCCCTCCTCGTAGCCTCGGCCCGAGTGTTCGAAGCGCTGCGCTGGCTCGGCGCGGCCTATCTCGTGTTCATGGGCTTGAAGATGATCGTGAAGCGGACGAAGAACGAGGAGGACGGCCAGCCGCGCGCCGAGGAACGAAGCTTTCTGCAAGGCCTGGTGACGCAGCTCGCGAATCCGAAGGCGATCGTCTTCTTCACCGCACTCCTGCCGCAATTCATCGACCCGAAAGCGGGACGCCTCGCGTTGCAGTTCTTCGTTCTCGGCGTGATCAGTGTAGTGATCGAGCTGCCGGTGCTCGCGCTGTACGGCTTTCTCGCCGACCGCGGGCGCGAGCTGTACGGACGCCACGCAAAGTGGGTGGAGCGGATCGCCGGCAGCTTATTGATCGCTGCCGGCGTCAAGCTCGCCTGGTCGTCGCGCTGAGCGCAAGAACGTGGGAACGGGCTTCAGCCCGTTCCGGCGCCAAGCTCGCGTGGTCGTCGAGATAGGGCCAGAGACGTGGGAACGGGCTTCAGCCCGTTCCGGGACCGGCTGAAGCCGGTCCCCACGTTTCAGCCCACGAGAACGCGCGCGAACATCCCCGGCGTGTATGCGGTGATCCTGCCGGTGAACGCTGATGCCGCGACCGTGAGCGGCGACGCGAGCCACAACTTGCCCGGCCCCGAACGGCCTTTGTAGTTGCGGTTGATCGCGCTCACGGTCACTTGATCGCCGGTGTCGGAGACGCCGGGGCCGCAGCCGATGCAAGCGCCGCAGCCGGGATTGAGCACAGTCGCGCCGGCGCGTTCGAACGTGTCGACGAGGCCGTTGTCGCGCGCGAACTTCTCCACCGCCTGCGAGCCGAACTGGATGAAGAACGAGACGTTCTCCGCGACGCGCAGGCCGTTGTCGACCGCTTCCTTCGCGACCTGGTGATAGAAGAGCAGGTCATCGATCTTCCCCGCCGTGCACGAGCCGGCATAGGCGATGTCGATCTTCACGTCGCCGATGTCCGCGATCTCCGCGCCGTTCGTCGGATCGGACGCGATGCCGTGATCGGGATCGCCCGGATGCGCCACCATCGGCTGGATCGTCGACAGGTCGATCGTATGCACGCCGCCGGCGTACTCGGCATCGGGATCGGGCGAGACGGCGCGCGCGCGCAGATCGTCGATCGAGACGCCGGGGCGCATCGAGGCGATCCACTCGAACGTCTGCTCGTCCGCCTCGACGATCGCCGTGCGCGCCGCGCATTCCGTCGCCATGTTTGCGAGCGTCGCGCGTTCATCGAGCGAGAGCGTGCGCAGGCCGGGGCCGGTGAACTCCATGATGCGGTCGAGCGTCTGCTGCGGCTTCGCGTACTCCAGCAGGATGTAGAGCATCACGTCTTTCGCCGTGACGTTTTCCTGCAGCCGGCCGGTCAGCTCGAAGCGGATCGACTCCGACACCTCGACTTGGGTGAAGCCGGAGTGCACGAGGTTCGCGTACTCCGTCGCGCCGACGCCCCAAGCGAGCGCGTTGTTCACGCCGCCCATGCACGTATGGCTGTCCGTCGCCTGGATGAAATCGCCCGGATCGATGATCAGCTCGCGCGCGACCTCGTGGCAGATGCCCGGCGAGATCTTCTCCTGTGCCGAGAAATCGCGGCACGACGTGTGGTGCTGGAAGCCGCGCTGCATCACGCGCAGTGTCTCGATCTTGTCGAGGAACGGCCGCATCTTCTGCACTTCGTCGGCGTAGATGAGATGGTCTTCGAACACCGCGAACTTCGAGGGATTCTTGATCGCGTAGTCCTCGCCGTACTCCTGGCCGAGGAAGTAGTGGACCTGGGCGGTGGTGAATTCGTGGGTGTAGCCGCCGTCGACGCCGACGACGACCGCATCGCCCGGCTTCACATAGCGCTTCTCGTCCGGGACGCCGAGCATGTGACGGGCGAGGATCTTCTCCCCCATCGTCATCGGCCGCGCCGCCGTGTCCGGCGTCGGCAGTTGCACGTCTCCGCGTTCGACGGCCTTCGCGAACGGGAACAGCCCGCCCCAGCGGATGATCAGCTGGGTGATGACGTCATAGCCCTTCGTGAACTCCTCGATCGGGATCGCCTCGCCGGCCTGGAGACGCGTGAGCATCGCGTGGTCGGCCATCAGCAGGCCCTGGTTGATGTTGTTGCCGGCGTGGATCGGCGCGAACGACGCCGCGACCGCGATACGGATCCCGCTGAAGACCTCGCACTGCGTCGCCGTCTCCCGCGAGCTTCCGACGCCCTTGCGGTAGCCGCTGACGATGACCTCGAAGTTCCCGTTGCGCAACGCGTCGGCCGGAAAGAGACGCTCGCCGTTGACGATCAACCCCGCATACGCGTTGCGCGCGATGTCTTCCGGCTTGTAGTCGAAACAGACCCACGCCGGCGTCATCGCATCGGTGTTGATGTCGTCCAACAGATCCTCGACGCGCAGGTCGTCCATGCGCAGATCGAGCTCCCCCCGCAGCTGCCTGCGGATGAGCTCGGGATCTTTCGTGAGGAAAAGGATGCGTTTGCCGGGAGTGAGGGCGATGGTTTCCGGTGGCTTCATTTGGTCCTTGTCAGGGATTGAGGATTGAGGATTGAGAATTGAGGATGAACTGCGTCACCGCGATCCTCCTCGCACATGGCATCCTCAATCCTCCATTCTCAATCCTCAATTCCCCCCGATGCGTCAGCCGTAAGGGGTGTCTTCGTGTCGTTTGAACGGGTAGGACAGCTGCCCGAGATACGTTTCCGGCGGCTGGAACTTCGTTGTGCCGTAGCGTTTCGGCCAGTGCGACGGCATGTGGGCGGTGCCGAAGATCACGTCGATGAAAGACAGGAACACGGCGAAGTTCTTGTCGATGCCCTCTTCGTCCGATGTGTGGTGCCAGTGATGGAACTCGGGCGTCGCGAAGATCCAGCGCAGATAAGGCCAGCGATGGTTCACGTTCGCGTGGATGTACACGGCGTGGAACGAAACGAACACGATGTACGCGTAGAGCGCGGGCTGCCCGAAGCCGAGGATGAAGATCGGGATGAACGCCAGGAGGCGGTTGAGCAGCGTGTCGACGATGTGCGACCGCGAGCCGGCCAGCCAATCCATCTGCAGGCTGGAGTGATGGATCGCGTGGAAGTTCCACATCCACGGGATCTGGTGGAACGCGCGATGGAGCCAGTAGCTGACGAGATCGGCGAAGAAGAGGATCTCGAAGAACTGCAGCCAGATCGGCTGCGCGGCCACGTACTTCTGGAACGGGAACTTCACCGCCCAGGCGAACGCCATCTGGATCGGGATGATCGTCACGAACGAGATCACCTGCACGCCGGCGTGGCTGGCGAAGAAGTGTTTGAGATCCGTCTGCCAGCCGGGCCGAAAGATCTTCTGCTCGTGCAGCGCCCAGATGCGCTCCATCGGGATGAAGAGGCATCCGAGGACGAGGAGCTCGAGGAGGAAGTAGTCGAGGCCGGCGGCGATCGGGCGTCGTTGGTCGGTGATGATCGGCTGCGCCTTCGACCCGCCCATCCACAGCGCGATGAGTCCGAGCGCGATGCCCATCAACCCGTAAGTCTTCGAGCGGATCAGCGCGATGCTGACGGCGCCGAGGACGAACGTCGTGATGATGACGCCGAGGAGGAGCGTGCGCATCCCGGCGAGATGCTCGCGGTAGAAAGCCATGCCGTCGGCGGAGACGAGGAAGTCGGGGAAGAGGAAGCAGAGCTCGCCGAGGACGGCGAAGGCGCCGAAGAGGCTGGCCGTGACTCCGGCGCGCTTGCCGACGTCGGGCGTGCGGAGGCGGGGAACGTTCGATTCCATGGTTGCTGGTTGATGGTCGACCGCGGCGAATTCTACTAGCAACCAGAAACCAGCAACCAGCGACTAGTCTCGCCTCTCCCGCTTCATCCCCTTCCGCGCCCGGAGCACGAAATGGATCGGCGTCCCGATGAGGCCCAGCGCCTCGCGGAACTGGTTCTCGAGGTAGCGCCGATACGAGAAGTGCAGCGGCTCGTCCATGTTCGAGAAAAGCGCGATCGTCGGCGGGCCGGACTTCAGCTGCGTCGCGTAGTAGAAACGGCGCGGACGGCCGCGCAGGGCGGGCGGCTGGTGGCCAGCGATGGCCCGTTCGAGCACCTGATTCAGCTCCGAGGTACGGAAACGTTGGCGATGGCCGGCGACGATCTCATCGATGCGGTCGAAGATCTTGTCGACGCGGCGGCCGGTCTTCGCTGAGATGAATTCGAGCGGTGCGTAAGCCAGGAACTTGAGACGGAAGCGGACGTGCTCCTCGAACTTCTTCGCATCGTCCTGCGCGTGCTCGTCGACGTCCCACTTGTTGACGAGCAGCAGCGCCGCTTTGCCTGCATCTTCGGCATAGCCGGCGACCGTCGCGTCCTGGCCGGTGATGCCTTCCGTCGCGTCGATGAGCACGAGCGCGATTTCCGCGCGCTCGATCGCCTTGCGCGCGGAGATCACGGCCAGCTTCTCCGCCTCGTCGGTCGTCTTGCCTTTGCGACGGATGCCCGCCGTGTCGATGATCAGGTAGCGTTTGCCGTTGCGCTCGATCTCGATGTCGATCGCGTCGCGCGTCGTGCCGGAGATCGGCGAGACCACCGCCCGCTCTTCGTTCGTCAACCGATTGAGCAACGAGGACTTGCCAACGTTCGGCCTGCCGATGATCGCCACGCGGATCGGCGCGTTCTCGTCTTCCTCGTCTTCGATCGAGTCGGCCGGGATGACCTCGGAGATCACGTCGAACAGCTCGTCCATCCCGTCGCCATGCTCCGCGGAGATCGGCATCAGCCGTTCGAATCCGAGCTCCCAAAACTCGTGCGTCGCCTCCTCGGCATCCTTGCGGTCGACTTTGTTCACGAGGAGCACCGTGCGCGCCGCATCCGCCCGCAAATCCTGCGCAATCTCCCGATCCTCGGGCAGCAGGCCGGCAGCGCCGTCGACGACGAAGAGGATGAAGTCCGCCTCGCGCAGAGCGACCCGGGCCTGGGCCCGGATCTCGTCGGCATAAGCGGACATCGGCGAGTCGCCGTACTCGAGGCCGCCGGTGTCGGTGAGCTCGAAACGGCGACCGTCGTCGAGCTCGACGATGTCGCTCAAACGGTCGCGGGTCATGCCCGGGAGGTCGTGGATGAGCGCCCGGCGTTTGCCGGCCAGCCGGTTGAAGAGCGTCGATTTCCCGACGTTCGGCCGGCCGACGATGACGATTTTTCTCAGGTTCCGCGAAGCCATGGGGTGCGCATGTTACGGTAGAATTACGGCGTGACGACCAGCGCCCCTCTCACCTGCCGTCTCTGTGCCGCCCCGCTCCGCGTCCGCGACCTCAACCGGCGGCTCTGCGGAGTGTGCGATGAATACGCGCAGCACATCGCCCTCCACAGCAACAAAGGCCTGGAGCGAATCCTCGGCGAGCTCGAGCGCGGCGTGACGTTCGTGAATGCGTCACGGCACATGCACTAGCGGGCACGGTCCGCAGCGCTGATTGGCCAAGCCTCGGCGACCCTTCGTCCCCGAACGTTCTCTCCGCTACACGACACCCAGAGCCGGCAAGCCGTCGATGCTCCGCGCGTTCTTCCCCTCGCGGTAAGCCGCGTATCCCGCCTCCCCTTTTTTCTCCGACGACGCCGGCAACTGCGTCCGCTCCCCTTCATACGCGTACAACGGAACGCCGAAGCCGCACGAGTCGGCGATGCGCTCGACGTCGATCCGGATGATCGCCCGCGGAATCGCCGCCGGCACAAAACGGGGCAACAGCTCCGCGAACCCGTCCTCGTGCGGCTCGTGGACGACGCCCCGTCCCCAGAACCGAAGGATCTTCGGCGCTCCGTCGAAAGCGCAGAACATGACGACGATGCGCCCGTTCTCGCGCAGATGCGCGATCGTCTCGACACCGCTGCCGTAGTAGTCGATGTACGCGACGCTCCGCGGCCCAAGGATGCGAAAGGAGTCGAGCCCCTTCGGCGAACAGTTGACATGCCCCTCCCCACCCGCCGGCGCAGTGGCGACGAAGAAGAGATGCTGGCGTTCGACGAAGGCGCGCAGTTTGTCGTCGATCTCGGGATGGAGTTTGGCCATTGGAGGGGACGATACCGCATCGACACGAACGTAGGGCCGGCTCTCCAGCCGGCCCCATCAACAGCGGTCGCGGCGGGCGACGCCCGCCGCATCATTCTCGACTGCGGCCGGCTGGAGAGCCGGCCCTACGTTTCGCGCTAGAAGCGGAGGGCGGAGCCTACGAAGGGAACGACCGCCGCGTATCCGCTGGGTGGCGCGATTGGTTCCGTTGCGGCGGTGCCCCACTGCGTCACGCCGGTGCCAACGAGCTCGCGGAAGTCGTACTGCACGCCGGCGAACGTGAAAGGCGTCGACGACACCAGCTGCGCGGAGAACACGTTCGACAGCAGGCCGACGCCGGAAGGGGCGGCGGCGATCTGGGTCGTCGCCACGATCGACGTCCGCGAGAACGTCGCGATGCAAGTTCCCTCGGCGAACGAGGCCGGGTCGTCGAAGCTTGCGCCGGGCGTGTCACGAAGGTAGATGCCAAATGTGCCGCGTTCGTCGATGCCGACGCCGAGGCCGGCGTTCTGCACGGAGCCGGACTGGAACGGCGTGGAGGAGAACGTGAAGTACGCCGTCGTCTCGTTCTTCGTCCCGTCGGGGAACAGCGGCGACTCTAGACCCTGCAGGTGGAGGAAGTAGCCTACGTCCTGGAGCAGGTTGTCCTTCGAGTAGAAGCGGCCCGTGACGTACCAAACGAGCTGGCCGATCTGCGCAACGTTCATCGCCATCTCCAGGTCAACAGCAGAAAGAGCGCGGCGCCCACCGCGGTGTTGAAGAAATTCAGCACGCCGTTCGGCACGGGGCGTTCGCGTTTGCGGTTCCAGCTGCCGGCAAGGCTCTCGATGTAGGAGCCGAGGAAGCCGCTGAGCGTGAGGAGGCCGACGATGCGCGGGTCGAGTCGATGGAACAGCGCGTACGTCGAGGCGGCGGAAACGATGAAGGCCGATACGGCGCCGGCGACGGTTCCTTCCACCGAGATCGCTCCTTCCGTACCGACCGGTACGGGACGTAGCGTCAGCGGCAGGAACGGATGCTTGCCGAGGAGTTGGCCGATCTCCGACGCCGTCGTGTCGGCCGCGGCGGTGGCGAACGCCGCGACGGCGGCGAGCCTGAGCGCCTCGCCGTTCGGGAGCATCGTCGCGGCCACGACGAGCATCGCGCTCGCGCCGGTGTTCGCGAACGCGTGCGAGAAGCTGCGCCGGCCGCCCTTCTCCTGCGCTAGACCGCGCGCGGCTTTGCGTCGATAGCCAAGCTTCGTCGTGCTGGTGCCGATCACGAAGAAGATCAGCAGCGCGAGGTAGAGCTGCCAGCTGCCGAACAACAGAATGATGCCGCCGAGGATCCAGCCGCCGAGCATGCCGGAGACGTCGACGCTGCGGGCGAGATAGCCGACGATGGCGAGGGCGGTGTTCACGCCGAGCCAGATCCAGGTCGTCCGGCCGAGCTGCGGAAACGGCGCGCTGACGGCGAAGACGAGCGCCGCCATCACGATGCCGCCGACGAGCGGCACCTTCACGTTGTCATCGATGTTCGTATGCAGGCTCTCGGTGATCGCGCAGGCGATGGTCGTCAACACGACGATCAGCAGCGGCGAGAAGAACGTCGTGCCGGTCGCGAGAAACTGATAGACGAAGTACGCGCCAACGGAGCCGAAGACGAGGAACGCCAGGAAGCCGGAAATGCTCTTGTCCGGATGCCACGGCAGCTTCGGGCCGCGCACCGTGCGTCCGACCACCGTGGCGAAGCCGTCGCCGAAGGCCATGATGGCCCACACCGCGCCGGCGATCTCGATGCGGTTCCGGAAGACGACGACGAGCGCGAGGACGGCGGCGGGATAGATGACGATGCCGAAGTCCCAGCCGCGTTCGTGTCGCGCGACGGCGCGGCCGACGATACGATGGAGCACGAGGAAGTTGCCGGCCACAGCCGCGGCGCAGACGAGTGCCGCCGCCCACCACGGAATCCAGCGCAGCGTGATGGCGAAGATGCCGAAGGCGATGTGAATCGATTTGCGGAGGGATTCGTTGGACTGGTGCGGCAAGAACGCTAGCTTACAATACGCGCCGCCATGACCGACGCCGCATCGAACAAGGCGCCGCTCCTCTCCGTCGTCATCCCCTGCTACAACGAGCGGGCGACGGTTGCGGAGCTGCTCCGCCGGGTGAAAGAAGTGCCGATCGAGAAGGAGATCATCGTCATCGACGACAAGTCGACGGACGGCTCCAAGGACGTCGTCGCCTCGCTCGCCGCACAGTGGCCGGAGATCCGCCACATCCTCCAGACGCACAACCAGGGCAAAGGCGCCGCGATCCGGCGCGGCATCCAAGAAGCCCGCGGGGACATCGTCCTCATCCAGGACGCCGATCTCGAGTACGACCCGGAGGAGTATCCGAAGCTGATCCAGCCGATCGTCGACGGCCATGCCGACGTCGTCTTCGGCTCGCGCTTCGAGGGCTACCCACGTCGCGTGATGCTCTACTGGCACCGGCTGGGCAACGCGTTCCTCACCTTCATGTCGAACGCGACGACGAACCTCGACCTCACGGACATGGAGACCTGCTACAAAGTCTTCCGCCGCGAAGTCATCCAATCGATCAAGCTGAACTCGAACCGCTTCGGCATCGAGCCGGAGATCACGGCGAAGGTGGCGAAGCGTGGCTACCGCATCTTCGAAGTCCCGATCTCGTACTACGGCCGCGAGTATTGGGAAGGGAAGAAGATCAACTGGAAGGACGGCTTCAGCGCCCTCTGGACGATTCTCAAGTACGGGCTCTTCGACGATCCGAAGAACGAGCCGGCGACGTACCAGACGATCCGCCGCCTCGACAAACTGAAGCGCTACAACAAATGGATCTGGGAGCGGCTGCAGCCGT
>JAFAVZ010000174.1 GCA_019242175.1 Acidobacteriota bacterium | reverse complement strand
TCGAAGACGCCGACGCCGCTCGCCTTCACGACGAGGTCCGCATCGCGCGCCGCTTCGAGCGCCTCGCGGACGCCTTGCTCGCCTTCGCCCGCGTATACGACGACCCGCGCCCACGGCGGCTCGTCGATGTCGCGATGTTGCTGCCGTTCGTATGCGTCAGGCTCGTAGAACGTGATGCGATGGCCGCGGCCGTGGAGCGCGCGGACGATGCCGCGGTAGTATGTCGCGGCGCCGTTCCAGTACGAGGAGAGGAGGCTGGAGCCGAAGAACGCGATCTTCACGAAGCCACCGCCTCCGCGCCACGCAGCGACCCGACGATCGCGAGCAATTCGTCGACGCGATGCGCGCACGTATGCCGCGAGCGGATCGTCTGCAGTCCGTGCGCGCGCAGCGCGTCCGCGACGCCCGGCTCGTGCAGGACTTCGCGCAAGCAGCGCTTCATCTCTTCGCCGTCGTTGGCGACAAGGAAATCGACGCCGGGCGTGAAGAGTCCTTCGCGGTCTTCCCACGGCGCGGAGATGAGCGGGATGCCGCACGCGAGCGCCTCGAAGACGCGGATCGTCGGGATGCCCGGCAACTTCTCGACGTACGGCCGCCGCGGCACATGCACCGTCACCCGATGGCGTGCGAACGCTTCCGGCGCCAGGAAGTTCGGGAGCCAGCCGTGATAGTCGATGCCGTTCTCGGCGAGCAGCGCGATCGCGTCTTCGGGATAGCGAACGCCGTGAACGTCGGCCGTGAGCCGCAACGCGTGCACCGGCTCGATGAGAAACTCGCGCAGCTCCGCGCTCCGTTCGTCGTCGCCCCAGTTGCCGATCCAAACCAGATCGCCTTCCGGATCGCGCGGCAGCGGATGAAAGACGCGGACGTCCGCCGCCTCGTGCCATGTCCACGCCTGCGCCGCCCAGCCGTTGCGCAGATAGATCTCGCGGATGGTCTCGCCGAACGCGAGTACGCCGTCGTAGTGGCGCAAGTCGTACGCGGCCATCTCCCGCGGCTCGGTCGCGGCGCGGTGATGCGTGTCGTGAAAGAGCAGCCGGAAGCCGCCGTGGTCGGCGCGGTATTTGCCCACTGCTGCGACCAGCGCGGCGCTGTTCCACTCGTGCACGATCGCGACATCGGCATCTTCCAACGCGCGATGCAGATTCGGCGTCGGGCCGATGTAGCGCCGCGTCTGGAGCAGCGGATACGCGCGGCGGAAAGCGGAGACCGCCGCAGGGCCGACGTCCTGCAGCAGGTTGCGCAGGCTCCACGCGTCGTGCGGCTCGTACACGTCGACTTCGTGGCCGCGCTCGATCAACTCCGTCGCGATGCCGCGCAGAAAGTGGGCGTTGCCATGATTCCAGTCGGAGAGAAGGCTGTGGACGAAGAAGACGATCTTCACGCCCTCGCTCCTTCAGCGAGCGCGATCGGTTGCGGGACAGGAGTGGTGAGCTCGCGATACGTGGCGAGGTAGCGGCGGCCGAACGTCTGCGGGTCGTACACGCGCGCCCGTTCGCGGGCGAGCATCCCGTAGTGGCGACGCAGCTGGCCGTCTTCGATGAGCGACAGCAACGTGCTGCGCAAGAGCGCTTCGTCATCCGGCGGGACGAAGATCGCCGCGCCGTCCCAGAGCTCGCGCAAGCTGGCAATGTCGCCGAGGACGAGGGCGGAGGAAGACAGGGCGGCTTCGAGGACGGTGAGGCCGAACGGCTCGTACCGAGCGGGCAGACAGTAGATCGACGCCTGGCCATGTTGCTCCGCCATGGCGCATGCGGAGAGCACCCCGAGCCATTCGACGTTCGGCAGCGACTCGCCCGCGGCACCGGCGACGCGCACCGGCCAGGAGAGCGACGGCGCCACGCGCGCGAGCGTCGCGACGTTCTTCCCTTCATCCCACAGCCTTCCGGCGGCGAGCACGAACGGTTGCTTCTCGCGCGGCGTGAACGGCCCGGTGCGCGTGTTGTGGATGATGCGCGCGCCGCGCATCGCCACGCCGTAGATCGAGCGCAACGAGTCGAGCATCGTCCACGACGGCGCGATCACGACGTCCGCTCCGGCCAGCCCGGCCTTCACGCGCTCGTGATACGTCCACCATTCCTCGGGCGGCTCGGAGCCGTGCACCGCCTGCCACCAGGAATACACGCACGAATGCCCGACGACGATGACTGGCGCGGCGAACGGCAGGGCGCCGTGCGCGTAGCCGTTGAGATGGACGACGTTCGGATGCGTATCGCGCTCCAGCGCGAGCAACCATTCGCCGGCGCGATCGACGTCGTCCCACGGCTCGGGCGTCCACTCCAGCTGATACGTGCTCTCGACGAGCGTGACGTTCGAGAGCGACAATGCCTCGCAGCGCTGCGCGCGGCTCGCCGCGTCGCCCATCGTCACCAGCACGATCTCCACGCCGCTCTTCGCGAGCGCACGGGCCAGCTCCATCGAGTAGCTCCACACGCCGCCTACCGCATCGGTCGTCATGAGGATCTTCATGCGGTCTGCTCCAGTGCCCTCCGCGTGGAGGGCGGCTCGTGCAACGCATAGACGCTGTCGAGTACGGCGGCGACGTCCGCCACCCGTTCGATCGAAGCATCGAACCCGCGATCCTCGGCGAGCCTGCGCATCCAGGCGATCGCGGCGCGGCCGCCCCACGCATCGGGCGGCGAGGCGAGCGTCGTGCGCCGCGTGCCTTCGCAGCGCGCGGCGGTGAAGTCGTAGAACGAGCCGTTCTCGTTCTGCATCGTCACCGCGCCGCGCGTGCCGTAGAACGTGGCGCGGATGTCGGCATCGGCGCCGGCGTGCAGGTTCCACGAGCACGTCACGCGCACCGCCGCGCCGTCTGCGAGGTCGAGCTGCAGCAGCGCGTGATCCTCCACGCCGCCCATCCCGCGCGTGAACGGTTTGCCGTTCGCGAAGAGCCGGCCCGTCGTGCGCACGACCGGTGCGCCGAACACCCAGAGCGCGAGGTCCACGAGGTGAATGCCGAGGTCGAGGAGACAGCCGCCGCCGGAAAGGCGCGCGTCGCGGAACCACGCTTTGTCGGGGCCGTAAGCGTTGTGGAACACGAGGTCGGCCGCATACAGATCGCCGATCGCGCCGTTCGCGATCTCCGCACGCATCGCCTCGACGGCCGTCGTGTGGCGATACGAGAAATCGACGCCGAGGAGTCGATCCGCGGTGCGCGCGGCATCGATGACCATGCGCGTTTCGGCTGCCGATCGGCCGAGCGGCTTCTGGCAGAACACGGCCATCCCGCGCGCGAACGCGGCGAGCGACTGGCTCGCGTGCAAGGCGTTCGGCGTCGCGATCGCGATGCCGTCCAGATCGAGATCGAGCAGCTCCTCGAAAGACCCGAAAGCCTGCGCCCCCACCTCGGCCGCCGCGTTGCGTGCGGCGTCGAGATCGGGATCGGCGACGGCGACGATGCGCGCCTCGCCCGTTGCGGCGATCGCGTTCATGCGATGCCGGCCGATCCAGCCGACGCCGGCGAATCCCAGCCGCGGATTGGGCGCGCCGTTCACGTCAGCACCACCGCTTTCACGAACGGCTCGCGCCGTTCTTCGAGCGAACGGAACGCGTCGTCGATCTGGCCGAGAGGGAAGGGCGTGAGGAGCGTTTCGAGCGGGATCGTACCGTCGAGCACCGCGGCCACGCCTTCGCGCATGCCCTGAACGTAGCGCGCGCGATCGCGTTCGTGCGCGTTCACCACGTCGATCCCTTTCCAGTTCCAGCTCTGCATGTCGACGCTGCGCCGCCCGTCCTGGTGATAGCCGGCGATCACGAGCCGCCCACCCTGACCGACGAGATCCGTCGCGAGATCGAGCGTGTCTTGCACGCCGACCGCTTCGATCACGCGCGAGCAGCCGGCGCCGCCGGTGCGCTGCCACACGCGCGCAGCGGCCTGCCAGCGATCCGAGAGGTTGATCGTCTCCTCCGCGCCGCATTGCTTTGCGAGGTCGAGCGCGTACGGGCGTCGCGACAACGCGATCACGTGCATGCCGGCGCGCGACAGCAGGCGCACGAGGATCGCGCCGAGGAAGCCGATGCCGATGACGGCGGCCGTCTGGCCGGCGATCGCCTCCGTCCGGCGGAACGCGTTCATCGCACACGCGACGGCTTCGGCGGGGAACGGCTTCCCGTCGAGCGCCGGAGGCAATTGCACGAGGCCGTCCGCCGCCGCGATGTCGTACTCGGCGAACGCGGTGGTGGAGAGATACGCGACGCGATCGCCTTCGCGCACCGTGGTGACGCCGTCGCCGATCGCGTCGACGAGTCCCCATCCTTCATGGCCCGGCGTTCCGGGCGAAGTCGGATACTCGAACCAGTCGCGCCCTTCCCACAAAGGCAGGCTCGACGCGCAGACGCCGCTGCCTTGCACCGCGATGCGCACCTCGCCCGCGGCCGGTTGGGGAAGCGCCGCGCGCAGCAGTCCGAAGCGACGCGGGGCTCCGAGGATGGCGGCCAGCATCGTGCTCATCGCAGCTCCGCCCTTTTCTCCGTCGCTTCCGCGACCGGGCGCGCCGCGATCGGAACCGCGCGTTTCTTGCCGCCGCGTCGCGCCGCCAACCATTGATACAGCTGCTCCACGCCGGCCTTTGCGCCGATGCGCGGCGCCCAGCCGGAGAGCGCGCGGAAGCGCGACGTGTTGGAGACGTAGTAGCGTTGATCGCCGGTGCGCCACGGCTCGAACGCGATCTCCGGCCGCGACCCGTGCAGCCGTTCGATCATGTCGAGCAGCTCGAGCAGGCTGATCGTGCTCGCCGGCCCGCCGCCCATGTTGAACGCCTGGCCGCTCGTCTCCTCGATGCGCTCGTGCGCGAGGAGCATCGCGTCGACGAGATCGTCGGCGAAGAGGATGTCGCGCACCTGGCGGCCGTCGCCGTAGAGCGTGATCGGCTCGTCGGCGAGCGCGCGCAGCAGAAAGTGCGCGACCCAGCCCTGGTCTTCGTTGCCGAACTGGTGGCGTCCGTAGATGCAGCTCATGCGGAACACGACCGCGGGCAGTCGATATGAGCGCGCGAAGTCGAGCACGTACTGGTCGGCCGTCCCTTTCGAGCAGCCGTACGGGCTGTGAAAATCGAGCGGCCGTTCTTCATTGATGCCGTGCTCCGCGACGCTGCGATGCTCGGGCATGTAGCGCTTGCCGAGGCGGAGCATCGGGATGTCGTCGAGCGCGCCGTAGACCTTGTTCGTGGACGTGAAGAGCAACGGCGGCGGCGTCGCGCAGGCGCGGATCGCCTCCAGGAGATTGAGCGTGCCGCGCGCGTTGATGTCGAAGTCGGTGCGGGGATCGACGAGGCTCGTCGTCACCGCGACCTGCGCCGCGAAGTGAAACACCTGCTCCGCCCCGCGCACCGCGCGCGCCAGCGCTCCG
>JAFAVZ010000167.1 GCA_019242175.1 Acidobacteriota bacterium | reverse complement strand
GGTTCCGGAACGGGCTGAAGCCCGTTTCCACGTTGTACCCATTCACCACCTACGGACGCATGATGGTCACGGCGCTGGAGCCGGTGTGCTTGCCCGCCGCCCACGTCACCGGGGGCGCGACGCCGGTCGGCACGGCGTAGAACGCATCGAGCGTGTTCACGAGCGACTCGCGGCTCACGTCGCGGCCGTTGCGGCGCAGCGCCTCCACGAGCAGCTTGGCCGAGGCGAGGGCGATGCGGCAGGCGGTGACGTGCTCCTGCGCGACGCCGAGCGCCTGGAGCTCCGCCGCGCCGTCTTCCGTCACGTCCTTCGCCGAGGACGGCAATGCGATGAGCACGCGTCCTTTCAATGCCGGCGGCAGCGATGCGACGGCGCCGCTGCTGTGCGCCGCGGGGATCAGCACGAACGGCGGCGCAGGCGCCGCGGCGGCCGCCGCGAGCACGCTGGCGAGATGCGAAGGCGCGCCGAGATAGAGGAGCATGTCGTGATCGCCGACGACCGGTGGTTCGTCGCGAACCGTGAGCAAACGCGTGCCGCCCGCGGCAGCGACGAGCGCATCGCCCTGCTCCTCCTCGCCGGCGAGCATCGGATAGACATACTTCGCGTCGGCAGAGACGGCGATGGAAAACGCGGCGATCGTCGGCACTTGCGTGGTCTCCGCGACGGCCGCCATCTCCGCATCTGCGCCGGTCAGCCACGACGCGGCGATCGCGAACGGCTGTTGCGTGTCGACGAAGTGCTGCAGCGCGGTTGCGCGTTCGGTGGCCGAGCCGGACGTCGTGGCGAACACCGGCTCGATCGTGCGGCCGAAGATCGGGCCGACCTTCGCGTAGTACTTCGTCAGCATCGTGCGCACCGGCGCGTCTTCGTTCGGTGGGAGCACCGCGCCGATGCGGATCGCGTCGTCGGAGAGACCGGGATCGCGATCGGTCGGAAGCTGCTCCAGGTAGGCGAGGAGATCGCTCATGTCCTCGAGCGTCATCCGGTAACGCGGCATCGCGACTTCGAGCGGCTTGCCGTTCGCGCCAATGCCCATTGCGATCGCACGCTTCAAGAGCGGCTTCGTGTACGCCGGGCGCGCGTCGGTCGCCTGGAGCAACGTGTCCCAGCGGATGTTCGCCGGCGTGATGCCCCCCTCCGCCCGCCCTTTCCCGTCGCGCCCGTGGCAGGACGCGCACGGCACGACGCTCGCCGACACTTCGACTTCATCCGCGCTGATCAGCGCCGTCGGTTTGCGTGGTGCCGCGCTCTCGCCGGTCAGGTATAGCTGCTTCCCGCGTTGCTGCTGCGGCGTCAGCGCCAGCAGCAGCGACGCGGCGATGGCGAAGAGGCGTTGCAATCAATTGCCGCCCGCCGGCTGCGGCGCGCCCGGATCATCGGCCACGCTGGCCACGACCTTGTAGATCTCCTCCGACTTCGCGACGCCGAGCGCCTTCTTCCAGAGGCCGGTGCGGTCGTTGCCCGCAACGATGATGTTCGCGTGCGTCTCGCGCGTCTCGGTGAACTGCCCGAGCTTGCGCAGGGCAGCGTCGACTTCCGCGCGCGAGCCGGTCAGCAAGTACCACCCCGGCTTCGCCCCCATCTTCGTGGCGTACGCCTTCAGGATCCGCGGCGTGTCGTGCTCCGGATCGACGGAGATCGACACGAGCACCACGTCTTTGCCGAGGCGGTCGGCGAATTTGTCCTGCATGTAGAGGAAGGTGCGCGACATCACCGCGCAGCTGGCCACGCAGGACGCGAAGAACGAGTTGATGACGACCGTCTTGCCTTTCATCAGGTCGTTGTACAGATCGACGCGCTGGCCGTTCTGGTCGGTGAGCTTCAGGCCGGCGAAGTAGTGCGCGCCCGGACCTTCGGCGGCTTGGGCGGTGAGGGCGAAAAGCACGAGGGCGAGAGGCAGGAAACGTTTCATCGGGTCAGGGTCTCCGTTCGGGCAACGTCGCGGATCACCGCGACGACTTTGGATGGGGCGGCGAGTCCGTCGATGCGTCGCCACGCGCCGGTCGCCTCGTTGCCGATGATGGCCGTCGGCGCGTGTTGCAGGCGGTCGGGCGTGAAGACGCCGAGGGATTTGAGAAGGCGGTCGATGTCCGGCTTGCGGCCCGTGACGAGCGTCCAGCCCGGCTTCACTCCGTAGCGCTGGCTCCACGCCGCGAGCTTCGCCGGCGTGTCGTGCTCCGGATCGATGCTCACCGAGATGAGCGCAACATTCTGCGCATCGCGCTTGAGGAGATTCTGCACCTGGCCGAAGGAGGAGCCCATGAGCGGACACACCGTCGTACAGCTGGTGAACACGAAATTGATGGCCACGGTCCGTCCTCGGAGCAGCTCGGCAAATGCCACGTCCGTTCCATCCTGAGTCGTGACCCGGATGTCCGGCAGGTCCGGGGGCGGAATCGTTCCCGGCGCGTTGCCCGCAAACGCGGAGAGGGTGGCGAGGAGGAGAAGGGCGATTCGAATCATGATGAAGATGGTGTCATCCTGAGCCCCGAAGAGGGCGAAGGATCTCCCGGCGCGAGCGGGAACCGCACATGCCAGGAGATCCTTCGCCGTCTTCGCGGCTCAGGATGACACTCAACGTAGGAGTGACGCCCAGCCGGAAAACCCTACCCGATCTCGGCCTCCGCCGAGCTCCCGGTGGGAACGCGAACCCGGCAAAGGCTTGGCCAACCAACGCCGCGGGCCGTGCCCGCCCGTGCCCGCCGGGTCGTGCCCGCCGGGTCGTGCCCGGTGATCACAAGTTGCGGTCCCGCGTCGTCTTTCCAACGGAGGTCCACCATCAACCCCGGCGGGAACGCGAACCCTGGTGAAGGTCTGGCCGACCAACGCAGCGGGCCGTGCCCGTTGGACATCTTCCTCTGCGGCGGGTCGCAGCACGTCGATCTGCTGGAGAGCCTTCTGCCGAAGCTGCGGGCCGGCGGCAAAGTGCACCTCGCCTCCTGCTTCCTCACTGACGCCGACCTCGACCGCCTCGCCGGCCTCTTCGACGTCCTCCACACGCCGCGCCATAGCGCCGATCCGTACTGCAACTTCGAGCTCTTCTCCATCCGCGACATCAACCGCCTCGCGACCGCGCCGTGGTTCGTCAAACTCGACGCTGATGTGAAGCTCGAGCCGGGCTGGCTCGAGTACGTTCACGAGTGCATCGAGTCGCATCCCGACGCTGTCCTCTTCGGGCCGCGCAAAGGCAACGTGCCGGTCACGCTGGAGCTCTCCGGCGCCCTCGTCCGCCAACTCCTCGGCAGCGAGCCGCGTGTGCTCGGCGCGCCGAAGGTCATCGGCGGCTTCTACGTCGGCCGCACCGAGTTCTTCCGCCAGCACGCGCGTTTCTTCGACGTGACGCACGAGCTGCTCTGGTGCTTCGAAGACGGCGTGCGCCGTAGGCCGAGCATCACGGCGGATTTCTGGCCGGCAGACGGCGAGCTCCGCGTCGTCGGCGACACCACGCGTTTTCGCACGCGCGGCAACGAAGACACGTTGCGCAACTTCGTCGTGCACGCCGTCGGCGCCGGCGATCGCCTTCACGTCTTCGACAGCGGCGGACGCATCC
>JAFAVZ010000092.1 GCA_019242175.1 Acidobacteriota bacterium | reverse complement strand
CCCGCGCGGCCCTCGCAAGTCGGCGAGTTTCCCGCGAACCCATGGGGTCTCGTCGACATCCTCGGCAACGTTTGGGAGTGGTGCCAGGAGTGGTTCACCGACCCGACGTTCAAGTCGCCCGCGCACTGGCGCGTGCTGCGCGGCGGGTCGTGGTTCAGCGAACGCTGGAACCTGCGCTGCTCGGAGCGTTTCTGGGGCGAGCCGGACGGGACGGACAGCGCGGGGACCTGCAGCGTACGCCCTGCGGTGGATGTGTCGATCTGCTTCGAGGGGCCGGCATAAGTGAGCGGGCGTCCCGCCCGCAAGCCGTCGGGCGTCTCGCCCGGCGGCACCTGCGCGAATGCGTGGCAGCGGCACGAGCGCGTGGCACCTGCCCGAGTGCGTGGTAGCGGCACGAGCGCGTGGCACCTGCCCGAATGCGTGGTAGCGGCACGAGCCCGGCGGCACCTGCCCGAATGCGTGGCAGCGGCACGAGTGCGTGGCACCTGCCCGAGTGCGTAGTAGCGGCACGAGACGTGCCGCTACTCGCGGGCGAGACGCCCGCTCACCCTCCCACCGTCTTCCGCACCAGCTTCGCCACCACCCTCCCGAACCTGCCCACCGCATCCGACAGATCGGCGTCATCGACCAACACGTAGTCGGGAAAACAAACCTCTTCGATCGGCTGCACCGCCACCTGCGCGCACGCGAGGCCCGATGCCGTCAACTTCTTGACCAGCGTCCGCAACGCCTCGACCGAGCACTCCGTCGGCATGCCGTCGCTGATCATCACCACGAGCTTCGCCGTGCGGCGGCTGGCCATTGCCACCTTCGCCACGAAGTGCAACGCGCCGGCGTCGTTGTTGCCGCCCTCCGCCTCGAGCTGCGCCACTGCGCACTGCGATGCGGTGCCGGCGTCGTAGATCACGTCATCGGTGAAGCCGAAGAACCGCGCGTCGATCCCGCTCACGCCGCGCGCCGCCTCGGCGATCAGAGCGGCGAAGAGCTGCGCACGTTCCATGCTCTCCGCGTGCTGCATCGAGCCGGAGCAATCGATGACGACGCCGAGGAAGAGATCGGCGCGGCGGACGGTGCGGCGGGCCATGAGGAGGCGCGGATCGCCGCCGATCACCGCGCGCTGCAACGCGCTGCGGTCGATCGCCGAGCCGGCCGTTCTGCGGCGCAGGGTGATGCGCGACAAGCCGAGCGTCTCGAAGAAACGGCGCAGACGGCGGCTCCAGCCGGCGACGCCTTTCGCCAGCTCGTAGTACTCCGGCGGGTGATACGGCAGCTGGATGACCTGCTCGATCTCGGCGAACTCCACGGACTCGCCGCGGTTCATCGTCTTGCCGCCGCTCCCCTCCTTTTTCGAATGCGGTTGCGTCGGCGCCTGGCGCATCTCATCGATGGCGTCCTGCAGATCGTTGTCGGAGACTCCGGGCAAACGCTCCGCGAGCTCGTCGGCATCGGGCGACGTCGCGCCGTGCAGGCCGACGCGGTCCGCGAGCCCGAGCTCGTCGGCGAAGATGCGTTTCAACTCGCGCGCGATCTCCAGAAGCTCGTGAGGCGTCGCCGTTCGGAACGCCCGCCCGAACAACGCCAAAGCCTCGGCGACCTTCGGATCGCCCGTGCGGTTGCCGAGGCCCATGCGGAGGGCGCGGAGGAAACGGGAGTAGCTCGAGCCGAACAGCTCGAGCTCGCGCAGGAGGCGGCCGGAGTTGATCGCGACGCTGTGGCGGTTGCGCGACGGCTCGAGTCCCGCGCGCACGAGGACACGGAACGAGGCGCCTTGCAGCAACCCGAGCAGCGGCGCGACGGCGAAGTCGCGGCTCGTGCGCTGGAACGCCCACGCCGCGAGGATCTTCAGCGAGTCACCCCACTCCGTGTCGATCGAACGGAGATTGCGTTCGAGATGCTCGTCCTGCACGAGGTTGAGGAGCGAGCCGAGTTGCTCCTGCTGCGCCGTTTCCTGAATGTCCGGCCAGTCGCCGCCGGTGTTGTAGCGGTGATGACCGATCTCGTGGAGGATGATCGCCTCGACGATGCGCCGGCCGTCCATCTCGCCGCGCAGCAGCGGCAACGGATTGAAGTGGATCACGCGGCCGGTGAGGTACGTCATCCCGACTTCGCCTTGCGCCGTGCCGTAAAGGCGGAAGCGGAACGTGCGGCCGGCGAGCTCCTGTCCGCGCTCGATGCCCCATGCCGCGATCTCGGCCAACGTGCGGATCGTGCGCGCCTTCGAGAACTTGTCCGGCTTCACCAGGGCCAGCGCGCGCTTGCGGTTGTCGCTGTCGACGCTGCCTTCGACGATGTCTTTGACGATTTGCGCCGAGGCGGCGGTGTCGAAGGCGCCGGCGGCGACGCGGTCGAGGAGATCGCGCTCCAACGTGGCGTTGCCGGAGAGGAGGATGGATTCGAGGTCGTCGCTCTGCGCTTCGAAGGTCTGCGGTTCTACGACCTGCTCCGGGTTCGCTTCCTGCGTTTCCGGCGGCACGATCGGTTCTTCCCGCATGCGCGCGAGCAACGCGGCGATGGTCGCTCCGTCCTGCTCTTCGAGCTGGGCGATGGCCGCCTCCACTTCCGCGGTCGGCACCTCGCGCAGGAGGACTTCCAGCATCGCCGCCGCCGGCGGATCTTCGCTCCGCCTCGCGTTGCGCGCGACGGCCCGAACGAGCATCCCGACGCGCACCGCATCGAGCGACTCGCCGCCGCCCCCACGCAACTTGCGCGCGATGCGCCGAAGGAGGGTGCGGAGGGACATGCGTGAGGATTATCGCGTGACGCGAGGAAATGTAGGGACCGGCTTCCGCCGGTCCGGACGGGCTAAAGCCCGCCCCTACATTCGGCGTGGCGTGACGCGGCCAGCCCGTGCGCGTCGAAGAAGAATGCGCCGCGCGTGGATCGTGACGTTGCTCTGGCTGCCGTTCGCGGCGCTGCTCGTGCGCGCGTTCATTTTCGTTCGTGGGGAAGGCGCGTTCGCCGTCGCGGACTCGCCCGCGGGCGCGCTCATCCATCTCTTCACGCTCATCCTGATCGTCGTCCCCTCAGGCGCGGTGGTCGTGCGCGCGTGGCGGAGGGCGTTGAGCCGCTGACGTCCGCGAATGTAGGGCCGGCTCTCCAGCCGGCCGCAGTCAAATACGATGCGGCGGGCGCCGCCCGCCGCGACCATGCTTCATCGGGCCGGCTGGAGAGCCGGCCCTACGTACCTCCGCGCGAGTTGCGCGTCCAAACGAAGAATGCTCCGCGCGTCGATCGTGACGTTGCTTTGGCTGCCGTTTGCGGCGTTGCTCTACGACAACCTGTTCGTCGCGAACGTGTGTCCGTTCGGAGGATGGCGCGTAAGCACTCGCTTCCCGCTTCATGGAGATCCTGATCGTCGTCCCCTTGGGCGCGGTGGTCGTGCGCGCGTGGCGGCGAGCCTTGGGCTACTGACGTCCGCGAATGTAGGGCCGGCTCTCCAGCCGGCCGCAGTCAAATACGATGCGGCGGGCGCCGCCCGCCGCGACCATGCTTCATCGGGCCGGCTGGAGAGCCGGCCCTACGTACCTCGC
>JAFAVZ010000569.1 GCA_019242175.1 Acidobacteriota bacterium | reverse complement strand
AGAGGCTCGGGTGCGAGATGCAGACGGAGATCGCCTCCGTAGTTGACGAGGAGCAGCCGATCGGTGCCGTCTTCCATGAAGAAGCGGAGAACGAATGCGGAGTTGGAGAGCACGGCGCCGTCGAGGAGATCGGCGCGTTGCCGCGCGAACGCTTCCTCGCGACGCAGTGTCAGGAGATCGCGCACGAGCCGTTCGATCTGCGGATCCGTTTCGCCGGTGAGCTTGCACGCTTCGAACGCGGCGCGATCGTGCGGCGTTCGAAGCACGGCGTGCATCTCCGGCGTCTTCAGCGACGGGAACTGATCGAGAAACTCGAGCCGCCCTTTCGCCACGAGCGGCGCGAGCTCGTCGTTGTGATCGGCGATGTACGTGAACGGCGTCGTGGCGCCGCGCTCCTGTCCCTGAAACAACATCGGCGTCCACGGCCCGAGGAGGAGCAGCGCGAGCATCGCGCGATGGCGTCCTGGCGACGTGCGCGTGCGGATGCGCGAGCCGATGCCGGTGTTCGCGACCTGATCGTGATTCTCGAGGAAGCACACGAAGCGGTGCGCGTCGACGCCGATCGTCGGCGTACCGCGAGGCTGCTTCTGCCACGAGTACCACTGTCCCTGATACAGAAAGCCGCGTTTCACCGCGGAGATCATCTCCTGCGGCGAGCCGCCGTAATCCGAGAAGTAAGCCTCGCTGCGGCCGGTCAACGCCACGGCCGCGGTGTGATGAAAGTCGTCGTTCCACAGCGCGTCGATGCCGTACGAGAGCAGCTTCACATCCTGCGGCTCGTTCTCCGCGCAGATGAAGATCGCGCGCTCGCCGGCCGCCTGGCGCGAACGACCAACGATCTCTTCCAGCACGTGCACGCTCGATGCGTCGGGCATCGCCTGCGTGGCGTCGAGGCGCAGGCCGTCGAGGTGAAACTCGGCGATCCAGTACGCCGCGTTGTCGACGAAGAAGTCGCGCACGGGGCGGCTCTCCTCTTCGTCGAAGTTGATGCTCTCGCCCCACTCGTTCGGATACTTCTTCGTGAAGTAACGCGGCGAGAATTGCGCGAGGTAGTTGCCGTCCGGGCCGAGGTGGTTGTAGACGACGTCGAGGATGACGGCGAGGCCGACGCGGTGCGCTTCGTCGATGAACGCGCGGAGATCGTCCGGCGTGCCGTAGAGATGCGTCGGCGCCCAGAGATCGACGCCGTCGTAGCCCCAGCCGAAGGCGCCGGGGAACTCGTTGACCGGCATCATCTCGACGACCGTGATGCCGACGTCGCGCAGGCGTTGCAGCTCGCGAGCGGCCGCCGCCCACGTTCCTTCGGACGTAAACGTGCCGACGTGCATCTCGTACAACACCTGCCCCTTCGCACCGACACCCTTCCATTCCGCGTCATGCCACGCGAACGACGGATCGACGACCTGCGACGGCCCATGCGGACCTTCCGGCTGGCAGCGCGATGCAGGATCGGGCAAGAGCGCGTCGTCGTCATCCAAACGAAAGTGATAGCGCGCGCCGGCTTGTAGTTTCTCGACGAAGACCGAGTGATAGCCGCCGGCTTCGCGATGCAGCGCAAGCTCGCGATCTTCGAGCACGAGGGTCACGCGTTCTCGCATCGGCGCCCACACGCGAAAGTCCACGCCGCCGTCTCGCGTCTCCGCGCCCGCGTTCCATCGTCTGAGCTGCACGCTTTGCATTCCATGCAAGAGTTGCGCGGGGATGAGGCGGGCATGCGTTCCGCACCGCATCGCCCCGTGACTGTTGGACCGGTGCAGGTCGGCTGGCGACGCGGAGATCCTCAGGAAGAGCTCGTCGAGCGCGAATGGCTCGTCACCAATGGCCTCGGCGGCTACGCCACCGGCACGATCGGCGGCGCGTGCACGCGGCGCTTTCACGGCAAGCTCGTCGCGGCGCTGCCCGCTCCGCTCGGCCGCACGATGATGTTCAATCATCTCGAGGAGCATCTCGTCGCGCCCGACGGCCGCACGTGGATCCTCAGCGGCGACGAGAGCGGCCACGCCATCACGTATCCGACGGACGGCTTCCTCGAAGAGTTCGCGGTCGAATCGGGCGTGCCGGTTTGGCGCTTCGCCGGCGACGGCATCCGCCTCGAGAAACGCGTCGTGATGCCGAACGCGCAGAACACGACGTGGATCGTCTATCGCCTGCTCGAAGGGCCGGCGAATCTGACGCTGGAGCTGCGCCCCTCCCTCAACTTCCGCCCCCACGAAGGCCTCCTCGGCGAGCCGCCCGACGCGTGGAAATTGCAGGCGGATGGCAACGGCATCGAGATCGCCGAAGGACCCGAGTATCCGCCGCTGCGGTTGGCGATCGTCGGCAACAGCAAAGGACTGGAGAGCGAGCCACGCGACGTCGAGCACGTGATCTATCGCCTCGAACGGAGCCGCGGATACGAGCATGAAGGGCCGCTCTGGAGCCCGGGCGTGATCCGCATCTCGTTGGAGCAGGGCGTCGACGCAGCGCTCGTCGCATCCGTCGAGTCGTGGGATGTGGTCCGCGCGATGACCGTCGCGGACGTGCTCGAAGCAGACAGCGGGCGCAGCGGCAAGCTCCTCGCGATGAGCGGCGCGATCGCCGACGATCCGTTCGCAGCGCAGCTCGTGCTCGCCGCCGACCAGTTCCTCATCACGCCGCGCACGCGCGCCGCGGACGAAGCGCGCATGGCCGCCGCGGGCGACGCGCCGCGCACGGTGATCGCCGGCTACCACTGGTTCACCGACTGGGGCCGCGACACGATGATCAGCCTCGAGGGGCTCACGCTCGTCACGTCGCGTCATCGCG